>JAYUCQ010000031.1:0-2645 GCA_043740265.1 Hyphomicrobium sp. | reverse complement strand
AGACTGGTTTGAAAAACAACATACGCCCGCATCCGGCGGACAAATTCCGCTGCCGATTATGTCAGCCTGCAATGGGGCAAAACTTAGCCATTTGAGGTCATTGATCGCCCAGACGCGCGGGTAGCATTAGCCCCATCGCTCAAAAGCCAAACGGCGGCCCAAAGGACCGCCGCTGGACACGTTCGATAAAATCTAAAACTAACGCTGGCTGACCTGTCCGCCAGTATTCAGCACGGTCTGGGCGCGCCGGTTCTGCGACCAGCACGAGATATCGTTGCAAACGGCCACCGGACGCTCTTTGCCGTAGGAAATTGTGCGAATGCGAGCGGCGTTGATGCCGTTTTTAGACAGATAATTGCGCACCGACGTTGCCCGCTTAGCACCCAGCGCGATGTTATATTCGCGCGTGCCACGTTCGTCGGCATGACCTTCGATCGTGATCGTGTACTGCGGGTACTGCTGCAGCCACTGCGACTGCTTTGCCAATATCTGCGTGGCTTCAGGCGTCAGGTCCGTCTGGTCACTGGCGAAGTACACCAGATCGCCGACGTTCTGCGTGAAGTCACGCGCCGAACCCGGTGTTGCCGTACCATACTTGCTCGAACCGTTGCCATTAAGCGCGCCATCAGGCTGAAGCTCTTTGTTGGCGGCGCACGCGCCGAGCGACAGAGTCCCCGTCACCAGAGCCGCCAGACACAGCCATCGGCGTGTCGCTGTAGAGGCCAGCATTGTGTCTTTCCCTTCGTAGCCGTAGCCTGCGCGCCCTGGGGCCTTCAAGACTACTCGAATCCCGCAAACGTCATCACGTAAACCTGTTACGTGGGGTCTAAACAAACGTTTCGCCGAAAATGTGGCCATTTTTCAAGCCCCTCGGGCGCTTGATAGACAATAAGCGCTGACTGCTGTGAATAGAACATCCCCTGAGCCACAAACTGAGGATAAAAACCTGTTCCAGGGTCGCAGTTGCCGCAATCCGGACATTGCTTGTTTAAAATGCAAAGGATCTAAGTGAGCGAATGCCGGGCGAATATTTTGCCCTGTATTCCTTCGGCGGCCGCATCAGCCGATCAGGGCTTGCAAACCCCAAAAAAAATACAAGACCGAGTTGATGGCGCACGTGACGCCAACAGCTCGGTCTTGATTTTCGTGCAATTCGATTGCGCGAGAATTGGTAACGCTTAGTGCGCAACCGATTCCTGAGCAGCCGGACCGCCAAGCTTGAGAGGTGCAGCTTCTTCACGACGGCAAGCGCCGAGAGCAACAGCAACCAACACAGCAGCCAGAACGATAACGTTCTTCATAGTGGAGTCTCCTTTGAAAATCCAAATCACTCGCGGATTAGCGAGCAACCTGGTCGCTTGCGGTAGGACCGCCGAGCTTCAAAGGAGCCGCTTCTTCGCGACGGCATGCGCCGAGCGCCACAGCCGCGACAACTGCTGACACAAGGATCAGCCCCTTAACACCCTGCATGGTCATATCTCCTGATACGATTCCGGCCAAAGCCGTACATTGGGGTACCTAGTGCTGGCTGTTCGATCAAGAACAGACGCGACATTTCCCAAGTTTTGCAATCTGATAGATGCGAAAATGCAACGGCGTGACATGTCTACTTTCTGCTGTGCGGCAGGGTGCTGAGTCGGTACTTAAGACGCTGAAAAATAGAGTGCTTCTGTCTGCAATGTGACGGCTATGCTCGTTGCAAGCACACAGCCGTAAACACAGTCTTAATTGAGCAGCGGCGACCACGCCGGGTCTGAGCCAAACGACGGCGTCGCAACCTGGCGCTCATTGAAGCCTGTGAGATCGACTGAAAACAGCCTTGGACCGGCATTGTTGCCCTGCGACTCACGAAAAAACATGACGACTCGGCCGTTGGGAGCCCAGGTCGGTCCTTCGTTGTGGAAGCCTTCGGTCAAAACCCGCTCGCCGGTCCCATCAGGCTTCATAACGCCGATCAGAAACCGGCCACTCGTCTGCTTGGTGAAGGCAATGTAGTCGCCGCGTGGAGACCAGACGGGAGTTGAATATCGCCCGTCAGCCGACGACAGCCGCCGCACGCCCGACCCGTCGGCGTTCATAACGTAGAGCTGCTGCGTCCCTTCTCGGTCGCTTTCGAAAACCACTTGGCGGCCGTCGGGTGAGTAGCTCGGCCCGGTATCGATGCCGCCAGATTGCGTCAGCCGGCGTGACTGCCGTGATCTCAGATCCATTTCATAGATGCTGCTTTCGCCGTCCGGCGTGCCAAGGCTCATAACGACGCGTTGACCATCAGGTGAGAACCGCGGCGCGAACGTCATGTTGGGAAAATCGCCGACGAGCTGCCGCTGCCCGGTCTCAAGGTTCATGATGAAAACCTTGGGCTGGTCCTTAGTGTAGGACATGTAGGTGATTTCTTGGTTGGTCGGCGAAAACCGCGGCGTCAGCACCAGTTCATCACCTTTACTGAGCAGGCGAACGTTGGCGCCGTCCTGATCCATAATCGCCAAACGTTTAATGCGCTTTTCTTTCGTTCCCGTCTCGTCGATGTAGACGACGCGACTATCGAAATAGCCTTTTTCGCCCGTCAAACGCTCATAAACTTGATCGGCAATGAGATGGCCGATGCGCCGCCAATTTTGCGCGGCCGTTGAAAAGCGTTGCCCTGC
>JAYUCQ010000030.1:0-2656 GCA_043740265.1 Hyphomicrobium sp. | reverse complement strand
CTGCGAACCAGCACCTCGTCGGGATCGGATGCCAAAGCCCGTTCGCGCGTGATGTAGGGATAGATCAGAATTGCGAACGAACTGATCACCAGGGCGCACACCAGCCCTATCTTTATGAAATGCGCCATCGCTTCGGTGTCGGGATTGAAAAATCTGAGGCCTGCCAGCATGGCGATCGAACCCGGCACGCTTCCCGCCGCCAGCCAGGCGACGAGGCGCCAATTGACGTTGCCAAAGTTATGGTGCGGCCAGGCTGCCGACGCCTTGGTGATCGAGGCAAACAGCAAGTCCGTTCCAACGGCGAGCGCTGGCGGGATACCAACTTGCGTGATCAGAAACGGCGTCATCAGGGAGCCGGCGCCGACACCGGTCATGCCGACAAGAAAACCAACGACGAAACCGCCGGACACAATAAGGGGCCACACGTCTAGGAGCGATGTGTCTAACATGTGGGTCTTAGGTTTTCCAGTTGGGCAGATGTGAGTAGGTGAGAACGGGGCATTGCGCAAGCGGGGCCGCTAGTGCAGCGCCTTCAGAATTGTTCTAAGGCTCAGTAAAACAATGACCGAGCCAACGATGAGCATCAGCGCCCGGTCCGGCAAGTGCTTGGTCGTATAAGCAGCGAGCGGTGCAGCGATAACTCCGCCCGCGATAAGTCCGGCGATGATCGGGAACAGTTCGAGGCCGATTGTCGCCATGAATGTTGCTGAGATCGTTAGGGTCACAAAGAATTCCGACAGATTAACGGACCCGATGGCATAACGCGGGGTTGTGCCGCTGCCGATCAGCGTCGTTGTCACGATTGGACCCCAGCCGCCGCCGCCGATCGAATCCATGAAACCGCCGGCAAGTCCGAGCGCCGCAACACGATTCGGCGGATCTTTCGGCGATGGTGCGTCCGACAAGGCCTTCCAAAGAATGAAGACACCCATGAGCAGCAGGTAGGCAGCAATGAAGGGCTTGATGATGTTTCCATCGATGTGGGTGAGCACATAAGCACCTATCGCCCCGCCAATTGCGCCGGGGACGGCGAGCCGCCGAACGAGCTTGAAATCGACGTTGCCGAACTTCCAGTGCGACAGTCCGGAGGCGGCGGTTGTAAACGTCTCCGCTGCGTGAACACACGCGCTTGCAGTCGCGGGTGGAATGCCCATGCTGAGCAGCACAGATGACGATGTCACGCCGTAAGCCATGCCAATTGCGCCATCGACCATTTGGGCGGCAAAACCAACCGCGATGTAGAGCAAAATGTCTTCCCACATGGCATGATCGTCCGCAGTTTTTGATGTTGTTCTGGATGGCGGCAGGGCGTCTGATCAACCCTAGAGCCCGGGGTCCATTCCGTCATCGACCATCGGCGGCGGCTCAATTGCGACAGAAACACCCGCAGCACGCAGCAAAATTGCAGCTTCGTTGGCGCGGCGCATAAATTCCTCGCGGTCTGTTGAGCTGAGCGACAAATCCCGGCAAAGGCCATTGCCGAGCATTTCGCGGGTCAAAATGAAATGCCCGTCGCCCAGAATGTCGGCCTTGGCGTTGACTGCGGTTGCAACACCGCCTGCAATCGACGCGCCGCTAATCGCGTCTACGATCATCAGCGTGCCGGTTTCAGAAATATCCGAGAAGACGTCGATCGCTGCTGGGCGCCCCAAGGCAATTCGGACCACGGCAATATCGTTGACATTGCAGTGCGTGGAGGGATGTGACGACATTGTTTCGAGATCAAGCAAGGCTTTGATTTCAAGTGTCGCGACCGGCACGAGATCAGTGACGGTGCGCAGCAAATATCCGGCGCGCGGATCGAACGGCGTTTCTGAAAGCCATACCATGCGCGCTTCAACGGTCTGGGCGGCAACGGGGCGCATTTCGGATGCCGACAAAACAGCGCCGCGGGAGACGTCGATGTCTGTGTCAAGTTGCAGGGCGATGGCCTGACCTGACGTCGCCGATTTCAAATCACCGTCCATTGTTGCGATGCGGATGACCTTGGCACTGCGCCCGCTCAAGGCGTCCGTGACGCTATCGCCGACGTTGACGGAGCCTGAACTGACGGTGCCGGCAAGGCCGCGAAAATCCTGGCCGTCGCGCAGGACGGTCTGCACTGGAAAGCGGAACGCGCCGCTGGCAGCGGTCCCGCGGCTTGGCGCTTTTTCGAGATGCTCAAGCAGATGCGGGCCGGTGTACCACGGCATCGCGGCCGACTTGGTCGAGACGTTGTCGCCGTAGACGGCGGACAATGGAATTGCGGTCGCGTCCCAAAACCCGAACTTCCAGCACAACGTCCGGAAATCGGCTTCGATCTTGCGGAACACATCTTCGGAATAGTTGGCGAGGTCCATCTTGTTGACAGCGAGAACGACCCGCTTGACGCCAACGAGATCGAGAATGGCGGCGTGGCGCTTGGTCTGCTTTTTGACGCCCGCGCGGGCATCGACAAGCAGAATAGCAACGTCGGCATGCGACGCGCCCGACGCCATGTTGCGGGTGTACTGTTCGTGGCCCGGTGAATCGATGATGACAAAGCGGCGCGTCTCGGTGTCGAAATACTTCCACGCGATGTCGATCGTGATGCCTTGTTCGCGTTCGGCGACGAGGCCGTCAAGCAGCATCGAATAATCCGGCAGATCAGAATCCGCGGCCTTGCGCCCGGATTTGC
>JAYUCQ010000029.1:0-16228 GCA_043740265.1 Hyphomicrobium sp. | reverse complement strand
CGCTCAAGCGCCAAGTCAGCTGCGTCGCCGACAATGGCTTCGACATCGTCCGGTTCGATTTCGCTGCGCCCCGCCGCGTAAAGTGCCAGTTTCTCGATTTCGCCGCGCGACAAGGCTCTATCGGCGCCGAGCCTGGAATGCAGGATCGCGCGGGCGTCAGGGGTGATGCGCATTTTGTAGGCCGACAGGACTTCGTTGATCAATCCATCGATGTCGGCGGCGGAATCTGGGTAGCACGCAACCGCTGCAAGATTTGGCTGGCCCTCGAACAATGCGCGCAGTGCGTCGTCGGGTTTCAGGTTACCGGCTTCGACGATGAGAAAACCTTCGAGCGGCGCCATATCAAGAATGGGCTTGAGATATTGCGCATTGATGCGCCGCCCGGCTGTGACGCGGATAATTTTGCGGCCTGAAAACATCGGCCGGGTCTGTAGTTCGACCGTCACCCGGCCAATGTCATCCTCAAGATCGGTTTCATCGAGACGGAGGATTTCACCGGCAGGGTTTTCGCGTGCCGCAAAGAGTTGCGCCAGGACCTGCGCGCGCTCGGTCACAAGGCCTGGGTCCGTGCCGAAGAAAAGCACGGAAGCCATGCTTGCGGGCGGCGCTTTCAGGAAGGCCGCAGCTTGGGGGGCTTTAATCGCAACCATGTTGGGTTAGCGTCAGGCTGGACGCGACAAGGATGCCATTATCCGGGTCCGCAGTTCTTCGCCGACCGTCTTTGCGGCCCGGTTTTCAGCGTCATTGCGGGCGCGAACGTTGGCAAAGATCGACGTCACGCGCTCGAACGGCGCCCGGGCGTAGCTCTTGCCTTGGGCGACGACCGATTTGTCGGACAAGCGGACCAGCTTGTAGCTGGCGTCGAGATTGTAGACTTGGCCCTGGGCGTTGCCGTCGATTTTGACGAGCGTCGAGGCGATGGATTCCCGGATTGCAATTTCAAGCCGGTATTCGGGAGGCAAAGGCGCGCCGCCGCCGGTTGCCTGGAAGATCAATTCGTTGCGGATGCGCTGGCCAACGCGGCCGGGAATTGGTGCAACGTCGAGGGCCGCGAACTTTTCTGACGCTCCGCTGCCGCCGTTTTCCGCCGTCGCGTAGAGCGGATGGAAGCCGCTGCCGCCGGAACAGCCGGCGAGTAACGTAGCCGATGTTAGGCATAACGCCACGACCAGCGCCGATGATCGCGCGCCTTTCCATTTAGCGCCCATTGGGGCGTTCTGCGATCGATGTCCGCTTGAAGTTTCAGCCGACGACATTCACGATCCTTTGCGGAACGACGATAACCTTTTTAACCGGACGGCCTTCCAGCGCCCGCAGTACCGGTTCAAGCGCCAAAGCCGCCGCCTCAACCTCCTCGGTCTTGGCGGAGCGTGAAATGACCAGCTCATCCCGTCTCTTACCGTTCACCTGTACGGCAATGGTTACTTGATCGTCAACGAGAAGGGCCTCTTCAGCGGCTGGCCACGGTTCGTTCGCGAGTAACGTGTTGTATCCGAGCCGCGCCCAGCACTCTTCAGACAAATGCGGCATCATCGGGCCGATCATGGTCACCAGGAAGCGCGCGGCCTCTTGGGCGGCCCATTTCATGCCGCCAGCAGGTCCGTCAACGGGCCGGGATTGGGCGCCCTGGAGCACATTGGCGAACTCGTGGACATGAGCCACAGCGACGTTGAAGCGCAATGCCTCAATGGCCTTGCCGACCTGGTCGAGAGCGCGGTGGGCGGCTTTGCGGACCTCAAGGGCCTCGGGGCCGAAGGCGGTTGGTATCTTGGCGTCGGGTTGACCCGGGAAGGCTTCGGCGATTTCATCGACAATGCGCCAGACCCGCTGCACGAAGCGGCCGGCACCTGTGACGCCCGCTTCCGTCCAGATCACGTCGCGCTCCGGGGGGCTATCCGATAACATAAACCAGCGGGCGCAGTCGGCGCCGAAGTGGGCGATGATGTCGTCGGGATCGACCAGATTTTTTTTCGACTTCGACATTTTTTCAATTGAGCCGATCGTGGCCGGGCGTCCCGTCGCAATCTCGATGGCGTTGCGAGTCATGCCCTCGCCGTCGAATTTGACTTCGTTCGGCAGCAGCCAGTAGCCATCTTGCGACTTGTAGGTTTCGTGTGTGACCATGCCTTGCGTGAACAGCGCCGCGAACGGTTCGCGGGTATTGGTGGCAAATGTCAGATGACCGGTGTCGCACATGGCGCGGGCAAAGAAGCGCGAATACAGCAGATGCAAAATCGCGTGCTCGATACCGCCGATGTATTGATCAACCGGCAGCCAGTATTGCGCCGCTTTCTTATCGACCGGCGTTGCCGACTTCGGCGCGGTGAAGCGAACGTAGTACCAGGAGCTGTCAACAAACGTGTCCATCGTGTCGGTTTCGCGCACCGCTGGCTTTTTGCATTTCGGGCAGGCGCAGTTTTTCCACGTCGGATGCCGGTCGAGCGGATTGCCCGGCTTATCGAAGGTTGCATCCTCGGGAAGTTTGATCGGCAGATCTTTTTCAGCGACCGGAACAACGCCGCAATCCTTGCAATGCACGATCGGGATCGGGCAGCCCCAGTAGCGCTGACGCGAGATGCCCCAATCGCGCAGCCGGAAATTGACCTTGCGGGCACCCTGCGGCTTAGGCCCAAGCTTTTGTTTTTCGAGGCGTGAAGCGGCTTCTTCGAACGCGTCCTTTGTTGTCTTGCCGTCAAGAAAACGCGAGTTGATCATCACGCCGTCGTCTTCATAAGCCTTGTTTTTCAGCGTAAATTTGGTGGCATCCTCGCCGGGCGGCAGAATAACGGGGACGACGGGCAGATCATAACGGCGGGCAAAATCCATGTCGCGCTGATCGCCCGAGGGGCAACCGAAAACTGCGCCGGTGCCATAGTCCATCAGCACGAAGTTGGCGACGTAGACTGGCAGCTGCCACGACGGATCGAAGGGGTGCACGGCGCGGATGCCGGTATCGAAGCCGCGCTTTTCAGCCGCCTCGATGTCGGCGATGGACGTGCCCATGCGGCGGCATTCGTCGCAGAAATCAGCGAGGGCTTTGTTGTTTTCGGCCGCCGCTTTCGCAATCGGATGATCGGCTGCGACTGCAAGGAATGATGCGCCAAACAGAGTGTCAGGCCGCGTTGTGTAGACTTCGAGTTCGCTATGATCTTTCGGCGCTGTCTTGGCGTCGAGTGCCCAGCGGACCAGCAACCCTTCCGAGCGGCCAATCCAGTTGGCTTGCATCAGGCGGACTTTTTCCGGCCAATTCGTCAGCGTGTCAAGGTCGCGCAGAAGCTCCTCGGCGTAGTCGGTGATTTTGAAAAACCACTGCGTCAGCTCGCGCTGCTCAACAAGCGCGCCTGAGCGCCAGCCGCGGCCGTCGATCACCTGCTCATTGGCGAGCACGGTGTGATCGATTGGGTCCCAATTGACCTTCGACGATTTTCGGTAGGCAATGCCCTTGGCCAGGAAATCCAGAAACAGCTTTTGCTGGTGCTGATAATAGTCCGGAGAGCAGGTTGCGATTTCGCGCGACCAGTCGAGCGACAGGCCCATGGATTTGAGCTGGCCGCGCATGGTGTCGATGTTGGCGTAGGTCCATTTGCCGGGGTGGACCTTGCGCTCCATAGCGGCGTTTTCAGCCGGCATGCCAAACGCGTCCCAGCCCATCGGGTGGAGGACGTTGAAACCCTTGGCGCGCTTGTAGCGGGCAAAGACGTCGCCCATGGCGTAGTTGCGCACGTGGCCCATGTGGATGCGCCCCGACGGATACGGGAACATCTCAAGGACGTAGCATTTGGCCTTCGACTCATCGTCACTGGCTTTGAAAATCTGGTTTTTATCCCAGATATGCTGCCAGTGTTTCTCGCGTGCGGGCGCATTGTAGCGTTCGGAGGCCATGGGGCTCTTTATCGTTGGGTGCTTCTTAAATATCGCGCCGTAAAGAGCCCAAAAACATACGGCGGGTCAAGGCTTTCGCCCCTCCCGCCGTTTTGACCTTCAAATTTGTGAGCAAATTGCCCAGTTCAGCACGTATGCGCGGCGGCTCCGGCTTCCGCCACTTGGTGATCCTGCGCGCCGCCGCCGCCTGAGACGCCAATCGCGCCGATGACGGTGCCGGTCTTGTCTTTCAGCGGAATACCCCCGGCGAAAATCATGACGCGGTCGTGGTTTGAAGCATGAATGCCGAAGAACTGGTCGCCCGGCTGGCTGTTTTCAGCGAGTTCTTTGGTCGAGATATTAAAGGCGCGCGAGGTGAAGGCCTTGTTGATCGAAATGTCGATCGAGCCGATCCAGGCGTTGTCCATGCGCACATGAGCAATCAAATTGGCCCCTTCGTCGACGACGGCGATGTTCATGGGCTGGCCGATTTTAGCAGCTTCTTTTTCGGCTGATGCGATAATGCGGCGGGCGTCGGCGAGTTTCAGCATAAGGGGGTCTCCTTTTTGTTATCTGCGCAACCGCTATGTAAGCGCGTGGCGTGGAAATCGTAGCGCGACACTTGTTCGCGTCGCCTTATACTTCATAACAAAACGGGTTTCAGGGTTAAGGATCAGCACGTGAGCGACGCCGCACTTGAATTTCAATTGACTGAAAGATTGGCGGGCGTACGCCACAAAATCGCGGAGGCCGCGCGGGCGGCAAAGCGTGACGCCGGATCAGTTCAGTTGATTGCGGTTTCGAAGACGTTTGACGTTGCCGGAATTCGGCCTGTGCTAGAGGCCGGTCAGCGCGTGTTCGGTGAAAACCGCGTGCAGGAAGCGCAGGGCAAGTGGCCGGCGTTACGTTCTGAATTTCCAGATTTGAAGTTGCATTTAATCGGTCCGCTGCAATCCAACAAGTCAGCCGACGCGGTGGCGCTGTTCGATGCCATTCACACCATTGACCGGCCGAAAATTGCCAAGGCCATTGCAGATGAAACAATGAAGCAGAGGCGAAAGCTAGAACTGTTCGTTCAGGTCAACACCGGCGAAGAACCACAGAAGGCGGGCGTCATGCCGGCCGACGCCAAGGCGTTTGTGGCCATGTGCCGGGATGAGTTGAAATTGGACATCGCCGGCTTAATGTGCATTCCGCCGGTTGAGGAGGAAGCCGCTGTGCATTTTGCGTTTTTAGCAAAGCTCGCTCGCGAAATGGGCTTACCCGGCCTCAGCATGGGCATGAGTGGCGATTATGAAACCGCGATCGCCTTCGGCGCGACGCATGTGCGCGTGGGCAGCGCGATATTCGGCAGTAGATGACAATCAAATCTTCGTTGGTGTTTTGCCGAACTGATCTTTGGTTTTATCTTTCGGGTCGAGAGTCAAAAGAGCATCATTCACTTCGTCGAGTTGCGGCGGCTCTCCGCCACTCATGCTTTCATCGGTCGCTCGCTGAAGCGCGCGTGAGTCAAGTTCCCAACGTTTAAGGATTTCGATTTTTTGCGTCTGTGATAAATCTTGCCGTTGCAGCACTTCCACTGGCCGGTCAAAAACCGCAGAAGGGCTTGTCATCGCCCGACCGATGTCTTCAGGAGAGAGCGCTGAATTCTGAGTTTTCATGATGACCTCAAAATATTGAATACACTATTTCGGTTGTACGCTCTGATCGCCGCCTGGCTCGCCTGGCGGAATAATGACCGGCATCCGTTCGCCTGCCGTATCTGGCGGAGGCTTGCGAATTCCGGGATCCATGGCGACGGGCGGCTTGATAACGCCTTCGCCCTCTTTCAATTTTTCGCTCAGTGGCTTGGTGCTTTCAGTTTTGGGATTAGTATCGTCACTTTGCGCAGGCTGAATGTCATCCACCGTGCCGGGTGGAGTTGGATCTGTTTGAGCCGACGCTGCGAACGGTAAAAGTAAAACCGCCATTACGAAAGCAATTTTCATATTTCGCATGTCTTGCTCCTCTTGCGTTGCGCGATGTATTGCCCCGGAGCCTTTCGCAATTCGATCAACGATGGCTCTATTTCTCCGGGATGACGCCGCATGCGACGCGAGCTCCGCCGCCGCCGTTTTCCGGAGTGTCCGTATAGTTGTCGCCTGCCTGATGAATCATCAGCGAACGGCCTCGCATGTCGCCCAGAGTCAAATGATCTGCGTTGACGACCGCTTTGACGCCTTTGTCAGTCGCAACCAGTGCGGGCAGGTCTCCCTTATGACCGGTGCCTGCGGGGCCCTTGTGCGAGCCCAAGTGTCCCGGGTCATAGTGCGGGCCGGCGGCGATCGCCGCTTGCGGCTTTCCATCCTTCGCAGCCGGTTCACAGCTGCCGTTTTCGTGGAGGTGAAATCCGTGTTGACCTGCCGCTAAACCCGTAACGTCAACTTGCAACGCAACGCCTTTTGCCGTTTCGGCAATGATGATTTTGCCCAAGCTTTCTCCGATACCGGCGTCCGTTACCTTAAACATGGGAACCGAAATCTCAGCCGAAAACGCATTGCTGGACAGCGCCGCGCAAGCAGCAACAGCTAGTATCGGAATTCTCATGCCTATCTCCTGCCTAGCAGTTCAAGCTCCGGATCGTATCTGACCGGGCAAAACGTCAACGAATTTAGCGACGGGTGGTTCCGGCGCGCTTTCTCGTCGGCGGGCCTGGAACTTTTCCCAAAGAAGTTGATTTTTGGAGCATGTGAAAACAGCAAAGGATCAATCGAAAATGGTAACAAATGCTTCTAGTAGAAGTGCGGCCGGATCCGGTTTGCGTTCGGGCGGCGGAGATTACGGCGTCCCAAAGCCCGGTAGGCCAGATGAGCCAGGCCCCGTAACGCCGCGGCCACCTGATTTGCCGCCGCTGCCGGACTTTGATCCACTGCCGTCTCCGGTCGTGCCGCCGCCCGACGGCACTTAGAACGCGGGACACGGTAGAGGTTGCCGCATTCATTCCGCCGTTTCCCACTGCCAATTTCAGCTCTGCCACAGGCCACGCGGCTCCTGGTGCTAGGTTTCCCCTTGATTCGTTTTATGCGCAACGCGCTCCGCAAGAGGGACTGACCATGGCCGCATTTGCTCTGAGGAAAGATCCCGTTGAAGCCGAGGCTCGCGCAGGAGCTGCCGATGCGGCGAGCGACGTTCGTGCAGAGACCGTCGATAAGGCGCGGAAGGCTCAAGGTGCAGCCCAGAAAAAAGACGACAAAGATCTGGCTGCAATCGCCGCCGCTAAGAAAAAATGGCGCGATTTCACCGTCGATGTCTGGATTACGCCGTTCAACCGGTTCGAGTTCGGCTTTTGGAAACAGGAGCGCAACAAGGGCAAGTCGCGCCAGTACACCAGCGACATGGATATTTTCGCCGAGATCACGGAAAACGGCGAAAAAACCGGCGTTCTTGGCTATCGCAAGGAACTCTGGAAAGACCAGACCGGCATGGAAAAGCGCCTGGTCTTCAAACTCTTTTCAGAAACACTGAATTGGCACGCCAGCATGGACTTGATGCTCGGCCGCTCGATTCAGCAGACACTCGGCGCTCGCGGCGTTCCGGTGACGTCTTATTCTATCAACACCAACAAAGATGATTTCATTGTGTACCTCGAGCGCTCAGCCAACAAGTGGCCGCTGCTGCCGGAGAACTTTGCGTTCTTTCTGATGGAAGATAGCGTGCCGAAATTTTATCGTCTGCGCCGCGACGTCATCAATTTCGGCGGCGACTATACCCTCGTCGATCACCTGGGCGAGACGGTCGGCCATCTCGACGGCTCGGTGCTGACGATTGGCGGCAAATGGCGGGGGACTGTGCGCAGTGACCACGCCGATCCGCGCGTCATGATGGTGATGAAGCTGTTCGCCGGCATGCTGGTGTTCAACGGCGCCGCCCGCCGCCACGTCAAACAGCTCGCGCGCGATATTCGTGCCGGGCGTATTCAGCCGGATATCCAGCGTCAGGAAGCGGACCTTTATATGAACCCGCGCCGCATCCGCTAGATGATAGAATCAAAAAGTCCAACCTTTCGCCGCGGCTGCGGCGGGTAGCGCACGGCTGATCCAAGTCTCAAAGCTCGCCGTTACCCCTTCAATTGCGGGCATTCTCCCCGATGCAAAACGTCTTCGGGTGAGCCCCCATTTCCATTATGGCAGCGAGCTGTTGGTGGTTGTCCAAGCTTAAACCCGTTGCAATCGAAAGCGGGTTTGAAGATGAGCTTTAGAGACGAAAGAAATATCTTACTTCGTGCCCTGGTTTGGATGGCCGTCATAGTTGGAGGCACCATCGGCACGTCGACAATAGCGCTCATGCTGTGGTGGTTTGTGCAGGCCAATTCATAAGGCTGATGCCGGCGTTGCGGAAGAAAAACGGCCCACCGGATCGTAACATGATCCGATGGGCCGTTGCATTTAAGAGTTGTGCTTGGAATCCGGTTCTCAGACCGTCTTACATCTTCGGCATCAACACAGTGTCGATGACGTGGATGACACCGTTTGAGGTGACGACATCAGCTGCCGTGACCTTGGCGTCGTTGATTTTGACATCGCCCGTTGCATCGACAGCGACTTCGCCGCCCTGCACCGTCTTGACGCCCATCTTCTTGCCCTTGATGTCGGCGGCCATCACCTTACCTGGAATCACGTGATAGGTGAGAATTGCAGCCAACTTGGCTTTGTTTTCAGGCTTCAGCAGATCTTCGACTGTGCCCTTCGGGAGCTTTGCGAAGGCTTCGTCTGACGGAGCGAACACCGTAAATGGCCCCGCGCCCTTCAACGTGTCAACAAGACCGGCTGCCTTCACGGCCGCAACCAGAGTTGTGAACTTGCCGTTGGCGACTGCGGTGTCGACGATATCGCTCGTTGTTGCGGCCTGGGCCGTTGCAAGCGCTGCTGTTGCTGCCATAGCGAATACAATTCCTTTTAACAATCGCATGAAAACCTCATGAAGTATGACAATCCTGACAAGCAAACTTTTATGCTTTGACATTTGTCGCTTACCTATACGGGCCCTGATCTGGTCTTTTCACCGGACGGCGACATCACTTTGATTTGCGGATATTCTGGTGATCCAGAGTGTGAACAGGTTTTATCGCGGTATTTGCTGTAATTTTTATGGCTATGACTGTGTTCGTCACAGCGGATATTGGCCTCGATTTTACTTAGTCAGTATTTGTTTTAAGCCTGTCCCTGAACTTCAGGAATGCAACCCGATGAGGCAGATTCTGGATTGTGAAACTGCTGCTAAAATAGGCAAAATCTGCGTCTCAGAAACAAAAGCTTTGGAAAACGCCCGGGTTTGGCTGCGCGATCCTCGTCCGATGTTGACCCCGGTGCCAATTTACTGCTCATGCCTGCCAACATAAAGGGCAGTGGCTACTGGTTCGAAGCGCAAAATCGGGCACGCACTAACTTCTGCTCAAAAATAAACCAGGCCAAAAAAACAGGGCGGGGAGTAGGGACATGGAGCAAGTCGCGCAAGGGGCAGATGTCTTCTTTCTGCTGATGGGTGCAATTCTCGTTTTCGCGATGCACGGCGGTTTCGCGTTTCTCGAGGTCGGCACCGTCCGGCATAAGAACCAGGTCAACGCGCTGGTTAAAATCATCGTCGATTTCGCCATCTCGACGATGTGTTATTTCCTGATTGGCTACACGATTGCTTACGGCGTGACGTTCCTCGCCAATGCCAAGGCAATCAGCAGTGGGCAAGGCATCGACCTCGTCAAATTCTTCTTTCTTGCGACCTTTGCTGCTGCTGTTCCGGCGATCGTTTCGGGCGGCATTGCTGAACGCGCGCGGTTTGTGCCCCAGTGCGCCGCAACGGCGCTTCTTGTGGCCTTCGCCTATCCGCTGATCGAAGGCGTGTTCTGGAACAAAAATTTCGGCCTGCAGGACAACTTCTTCGCCGCGGTGCTCGGCGCGCCCTTTAAAGATTTTGCAGGGTCGATCGTCGTTCACGCGTTTGGTGGTTGGGTCGCACTTGGAGCTGTTCGCCAGTTGGGCGCGCGCATCGGCCGGTACGATCGCGGCCGCCCCATCAGCCCGCCACCGTCGTCGATTCCTTGGCTGGCGATGGGATCGTGGATGCTGTGTGTCGGCTGGTTCGGCTTTAACGTCATGAGCGCGCAGAGCCTGAAAGGCATTTCGGGTCTTGTCGCCGTCAACTCCCTGCTTGCGATGTGCGGTGGCATTCTGGCTGCACTCTTTGCCGGCCGGAATGACCCTGGCTTCGTCCACAACGGTGCACTTGCCGGCCTTGTCGCCGTTTGTGCCGGGTCCGACGTCATGCACCCCCTCGGCGCGTTCGTGACCGGCGCCGTGGCCGGTGTTCTGTTCGTCAAAATGTTCGCGGTATCGACGAACAAATGGCAGATCGATGACGTGCTCGGCGTTTGGGCGCTGCATGGGTTGTGCGGTCTGTGGGGGGGTATTGCGTGCGGGATCTTCGGCCTGGAAGCCTTCGGCGGCATGGGCGGCGTGACGTTCGCTTCTCAGTTCGTCGGCTCGGTGGGCGGCGCGGCGTTCGGCTTAGCGTGCGGAACAGCGATCTACTGGCTGGTTGACGAAGCCTTCGGCTTTCGCATGTCGGCGGACGAGGAACGCCAAGGTGCCGATATCTCAATCCACAAAATCGGCGCCAATCCCGAAGACGATGTCCGGATGGGCCGGAATTAACGCGCAGTTTTGCGCTGACCTTGGACCGGGCCGGAACGCTTGCGAGGCGCTCCGGCCCGCTCTGTTTCATGCCATGTTGATCGGTGCTAGTCAGGTCAGCGCTCATATTGCGGGTGCCGGAGAAACCGATGGAACGCTACTGGATTTTGCTGCTGTTCGGCGGGCCGTTGGTTGGCCTGCTGGCGGTGGCGACTTTTGCAAAATATATCGACGTCTGGCGTGCCAAATCTTGGCTCGCCGTTCCTGGACGCGTTGTGTCTTCGAAATCCGTCAATCGCAAAGTGCCGCGGCCCGGTGTCGACAATGGCATGGAAGTCCGCAATTTCGCCGCCGTGACCTACGAATTCAAACTCGATGGAAAAAAGCGGACAGGGTCGCGCGTCAGCATCGGCGAAGATTTGGGGAATGTCGCAGTCGAAGAAACGCTCATCCGCTATCCAACGGGCAAAGACGTCACTGTCTATTACAATCCGGCCAATCCCGAACAAGCGGTGCTCGAGCGCGACCCGCCGAAGAACTTTTTTCAGATCATGATTTTGCTCATCGCCGGATTGACGGCGGGCGGTATTGTTGCCGTCGATGGGCTCTCCGGCATTGAGAAATTTCTTGAGCGGACGTTGGCCAACCCGAAGAATGCGCCGTTTGTCATCGGCTTTTTATTCTTCGCGATGTGTTGCGGACTGATGGCTTGGGGCCTCACCAAGCAGGCAGCTGTCACTCAGTCCGGCGCAACGAAGGCCGAGCAGACGGCTCAGACAAAAATCCAGAGTCAGGGACTTTGGATTTTGTGGCTGTGCACGGCGGTCTTCACAGCGGCCGCTTGTTGGTTCGCGACGACGCGTGGTGGTAAAGTTTAAGCCTTAACGCTGCGGCATTCTGTACCGGAAAATGCTGACCAAATGGCAACATGTGCGTTGCCTGTTTCTGTAAGCTACTCAAACCAATGAAGAAGTTTATTGCGAGCACGGCTTAAGCTTTGCTGGCGGTAGGATGTGCGCAGATTTGTCCTCTTTTTTTCGACGCAATAGCGGGCTCGATGGCCGCTGGATGGCAACGAAATCGGGAGAGAAAGTATGCGTCAATTGAGTCTTGCGGTGATGATGATTTTGCTCACGTTGGCGGGGGTCATGCCGGCAGAAGCCCGCCGCTCACGTGGCGAAGAAGGTGGCCGTCCAAGCCAGTGGTGCGGATGGTGGATGCGTACGCAGCTGGGCGGTGGCCCACAATACAATCTTGCAGCCAACTGGCGCGGCTGGGGCCGCTCAAGTGGCCCGCGGGTTGGTGCGGTTGTCGTCTGGCCGCATCATGTCGGGATGATCACCGGCAAAGCTTCGAACGGCAAGTGGATCGTGAAATCCGGCAACGATGGCGGCGCGGTGCGTGAACGCGCCCGCTCTGTCAGCGGTGCTGTCTTCCGCGTCGGCTAAACTCTAGCGACCGGCGAAATCAGGTTTTAAAAGCCGGGGCCTCATTGGACCCTGGCTTTTATTTTTCTCTGCCGTGGGAACTTATCGGCCACGACCCGCATTGAGCATATGTTGGAGCGGCGCGGTGTGTGCCCTCCTCGTTTGTATAACCGCAGGAGGGGTGCATGGCACTCGAAGCACTTTTGATACTTTTGTTGATCGGTGCAGTCGCTGGTTTTCTCGCCGGGCAAATCGTCAAAGGCTACGGTTTCGGAACGCTCGGTAACATAGTTGTCGGGATCGTCGGCGCTGTTCTTGGCGGCGCGGTCTTGCCGCGCTTAGGCCTGTTTGCTGGCGGCGACATTGTCGGCCAGATCATCACTGCAACCGTCGGCGCTGTTATACTGCTGGTGCTGCTCGGTTTGGTACGCCGCGTCTAACTTGTAACCGCGAACGTTTGGAATTGAAGGGGTTCGCTGCCACGCGGGCCCTTTTTCCGTTTACGCGCCGGGCGGGAGAGGGTAAGCGCGCATGTCACCGTCTGGAATGCGCACTCAATGGCTTCATCCCCCCTCTCGTCTCTCACCTCCGGCGCGATCATGTCGCCGTTTACGCAGTTGCGGCGCTTGCTCTTGGGGCTTGAGCCGGGGCACGCGAAACTCATTGAGCTGACCATTGGCGAACCGCGCGAAGCCATGCCGGATTTTATCGCCGCCAAGCTCAACGAGGCGGCGGCGCTTTACGGAAAATATCCGCCGATCCGCGGCAGCGATGAATTGCGCGGCGCGATCGCAGCGTGGCTTAACAGGCGCTATGTTATTCCGGGCGGCGTCGATCCGAGTCATGAAATTCTGGTGCTCAACGGGTCGCGTGAAGGATTGTTTTTCGCCTGTCTGCCAGCCGTTGGACGCAAGCCGGTCGAAGGCCAGCCTGCGATCCTGATGTGCAATCCGTATTACTCGGCCTATGTGGCGGGCGCCCTCGGCGTAGGCGCGGAGGCAGTTTATCTCAACGCCACGAAGGCGACGGGGTATCTGCCCGATCTCGATGCGCTGGCGCTTGATGCAGCGCTATTGGCGCGCACATGCGCTCTGTTCCTCAACTCACCGGCCAACCCGCAGGGGGCCGTCGCCAGCCGGGCTTATATTCTGAAAGCGCTCAATCTCGCTCGCGCCCACAATTTCATGCTGTTTCTCGACGAGTGCTATTCGGAAATCTATGTTGACGCCGCACCCGTCAGCGGCCTCGAAGTGGCAGCAGCAACACCGCAGCGGTTCGCGAACCTCGTGGTCTTCAACTCGCTATCGAAGCGCTCCAACCTGCCCGGATTGCGCTCCGGCTTTTGCGCGGGCGACGCTGCCTTCCTCGAAACCTTCGCTGAAATCCGCAATATGTGCGCCCCAACAGTGCCGGGACCTGTGCAACACGCCTCCGCTGCGGCTTGGGCCGACGAAGCCCACGTGGAAGCTGCTCGCGCCGCCTACGCCGAAAAGTTCGCCGTTGCAGACGAGGTTCTGGGAACCCGCTACGGCTACAAACGCCCTGCCGGCGGGTTCTGTCTTTGGCTCGATATGAGCCAATTTGGCGGCGGCAGTGACGCAACAGTAACCTTATGGAAACGTATGGGCGTCAAGGTCATTCCGGGTGCTTTTCTGGCCCAGACCGGCCGTGACGGAACCAATCCCGGCGCGAATTATGTACGCGTTGCACTGGTTCAAGATCCCGCGACGATCCGGGAAGCGCTCGAACGCACGGTTGCCGTGCTGAGTTAGAGATTTCGATCGCGTCCATGTCGCTCGACACACGAGGCAATGATCCGCAGCGGCTGTTGCCGCAATCGCTCGAGGACCGGCTTTTGGGCTGGCTTGCTCGCCTGGGAGGCTCGTGCCTTTTGGGCGTCGCGGGCGTACTTTGGCTGAGCCTTGTGACGTGGTCTTACACGGACCCGAGTTTAACCCACGCGACCACGACAGAAGCCCGCAATTGGATGGGCCCGCTCGGCGCCATTGTTTCCGATTTGCTTTTGCAGATGCTGGGATTTGGCGCCGTCATCGGTCTTATTCCGCCAGTTGCCTGGACGCTTGAATTGATGCGTGAGCGGCGGGTGACCTCTGCGCGTACCAAAATCGGTTTTTACCCTTTGGCGGTGCTGGCGGCGGCGGGCGCACTGTCGGCGTTTCCGGTGTTCGAGAGTTGGCCGTTGCATCATGGCTTTGGCGGTGTCCTCGGCGACGGCGTGTTTAAACTTGCCGCAAAAATCTTTGCGCTTATCAACGAAGACCGTGCCAACTTGGCCGCCGGTCTGGTCGTCAATGCGGCGGCACTCACCGCCTTTGCAAAAACCACTGGATTCGATTTGGAGGCTGCGGCGCACGCCTGGATGCAAGCCGCGCCAGAAGTTAAAACGTTTGCCGACGCGGCTGAGCAGTACGGCGAAGCGTTGGCGCAAGCCCAGAAGGTCAAAACGGCGGCGCGCAAGTGGTGGCCGTTTGCGGCGCGGGGCGCTGCAAAACCAGTGACGGAAAGTCTTTACGGCGCGGCAGCGGAATTGGCTGTGCCGGAACCCATGCCACCGCCGCATCAGTGGACGCGCGATCAGCGCTATCCGCCTCGTGAAAGCTACGCCCACGTGCCGCCCGGTCTTAGCGCTGCGGCTGGTAGAGCTTTTCAAACGCAGCACCGCGAGCTAGAGCAATCGCCGCAGACTCAATTCAATCCCGCTGGCTTTGGTGATATGCGCCCGGGCGAAACTATGTCAGGCGAGACGCCGCCGCCGTTCGCTGGCTTTCATTTTGGCGCGCCGGGTCATCGGGATTCTGTGCAGCGCGATGCATTTCCCCCTGTGCGCGAACTGGCGTTCGATAATTTCACCGATCTTGCAAGCCGGGCGATTGCGGCGCGCTTTGCGCCTGGTGCTGCTGAAACGGCGGCACCCGTTGCGCCATCAAAGACTATGCCGGCAAAGCAAGTGCCGGCGGCCAAAGCATCAGTCGCATCAGGCCTATCGTCGGGTCTCGCATCAGGTCTCTCAGCCGGGCAGAACCTGCTGGCTGGACTTACGCAGCGTGTTGCCGAGACAGGCTGGAAACGGCCGTCGATCAACCTGCTGAAGAAAGCGCCGGTTCAAAAGCCGGGCCCGGAATTCACGCAAACCGTCATGCGCGGCAATGCCCGCTTGCTCGAAGACGTGCTGGCGGACTTCGGCGTCAAGGGCGAGGTCAAGGATATCAAGCCGGGTCCGGTAGTGACCTTGTACGAGCTTGAGCCGTCGCGCGGCACCAAATCATCGCGCGTCATCGGTTTGGCCGACGATATCGCGCGCTCAATGAGCGTGACCAGTGTTCGTGCAGCCGTCGTGCCGGGACGTAATGCCATCGGATTGGAATTGCCGAACGTGCGCCGCGAACCCGTGCTGCTGCGCGAAATTCTCGAAGCCGACGTTTACAAAATGAGCGAAGCCATTCTGCCTCTGGCGCTTGGCAAATCCATCGGTGGCGAACCTGTGGTCGCTGATCTCGCCCGCATGCCGCATCTGCTTGTCGCGGGCACCACGGGCTCGGGCAAATCCGTCGGCGTCAATGCGATGGTGTTGTCGCTGCTTTACCGTCACGCGCCGGAAGATTGCCGCTTGCTGATGATCGATCCGAAGATGCTGGAGCTGTCCGTCTACAACGGCATTCCGCATTTGCTGACGCCCGTCGTTACCGATCCACACAAGGCCGTTGCGGCTTTGAACTGGGCCGTTGGCGAAATGGAAGAGCGCTATAAGCGCATGGCGTCGCTGTCTGTTCGCAATATCGAAATGTTCAACAATCGCGTGCGCAACGCCAAAAAGCGCGGCGAGATGCTGGCGCGCACCGTGCAGACAGGTTTCGACAAAGCCGGTCAGGCCGTATTTGAAAAACAGAAAATGGATCTCGAACCGCTGCCGCATATCGTCATTGTGGTCGACGAGTTCGCCGATCTGATGAGCGTTGCCGGTAAGGATGTCGAGGGCGTGGTGCAGCGCTTGGCGCAAATGGCGCGCGCCGCTGGCATTCACTTGATCATGGCGACGCAGCGCCCGTCTGTCGATGTCATCACCGGCACGATTAAGGCCAATTTCCCGTCGCGCATTTCGTTCAAGGTGACGTCGAAGATCGACAGCCGTACGATTTTGAACGAGCAAGGTGCAGAGCAGCTCTTGGGTCAGGGCGACATGCTGTACTCAACGGGTGCCGGCCAGGTCATTCGTGTCCACGGCGCCTATGTTTCGGATGAAGAAGTCGAAGCCAT
>JAYUCQ010000028.1:0-2666 GCA_043740265.1 Hyphomicrobium sp. | reverse complement strand
GATCACCGGCGCGGCGTCGGCCAGCATCCGCATCGCGGCTTTGAAACCGTGACCGTCGTCTATCAGGGCGAATTGGAGCACCGCGACTCAACGGGTGCCGGTGGCCTTATTGGTCCAGGTGACGTGCAGTGGATGACGGCTGCAGCTGGCATTCTGCACGAGGAATTCCACTCGGAGGCTTTTGCCAAGAGCGGCGGACCGATGGAGATGGTGCAGCTGTGGGTCAACCTGCCGGCGAAGCATAAGTCTGCGGCGGCGGGGTATCAGACGTTGCTGAAAGCCGATATTCCAAACGTAGAACTGCCTGATGAAGCCGGATATCTGCGCGTCATCGCCGGAGAGTATCTAGGTCACAAGGGTCCGGCGCGGACGTTCACGCCGATTGATTTGTGGGACTTGAAAATCGCCAGTGGCAAGACCGCGGAGCTGAAAGTGCCTGAAGGGCAAACGGTGATGCTGGCGGTGCTGCATGGATCGGTAAAAGTCAACGGTAGCCATACCGCCGGTGAGGCGCAGCTCGTGACGCTGGATCGTTCCGGAACGGCGGTCCAGATCATGGCGGATCGCGAGGCCACTGTGCTTATGATGAGCGGAGCACCGATCGGTGAACCGGTTGCGGCGCACGGTCCGTTCGTCATGAACACGATTGGCGAAATCAAGCAGGCCATGCTGGATTTCAACAACGGCAAGTTCGGTGCGATCGGTTAAGACAGTGGGCGCGGGCAAAAGTGTCCGCGCTCAAATTTTATTGCGTTGCCCGCCCTATGCCACCAACATTTGCGCGATGACCGCGTACGAACGTCTCCTCAAGGACATCCGCAGCTGCACTCTATGTGCGGCCCACTTGCCGCTTGGACCACGGCCAGTTCTGCAGGTCGATCCGGTAGCGCGCATTCTCATCGTTGGTCAAGCGCCGGGCCGCAAGGTGCACGAAACCGGAATTCCCTTTAACGATCCAAGCGGAGACCGGTTGCGGCAGTGGCTTGGCGTGACGCGTGAGCAATTCTACGACGCGAACATCTTCGCGCTAGTGCCAATGGGGTTTTGTTATCCGGGTAAGGGTCCAGGCGGAGATTTGCCGCCGCGGCCCGAATGCGCCAACGCTTGGCGGGCGCGGGTCTTGAACGGACTGCCGAGTGTTCAGCTGACACTCCTGCTCGGCCGTTATGCACTCGATTGGCATTTGAAAGATTATGCGTGCAGAAGCCTGCAAGACACGGTGCGCGATTGGCCGGCGCATTTTGCCAATGGCGTCGTACCTTTGCCGCATCCGAGCCCGCGCAATATCCGGTGGCTGAAATTAAACCCGTGGTTCGAAGCCGATGTCGTTCCGCCGCTAAGCCAACGCGTTCATCAACTCCTAAAGTAAGGCTCGCGCTGGCGCGCGATGCACCGGTTTGCTCATAACGGAACGATTTTTCCCGAGCAGCGTTTTTGCGTCGAGGGTCGAAACGTAACAATGCGAGGAGTACTCCATCGATGAAAAAATATTTGATTTCTATTGCAGCATTAGCCGCGACGTCAGGTTTGGTGTGGGCGGCAGAGCCGGCCCAAAATCCAGCCGGAAAAGGCGAAACACCTGCCGCTGCGGCACCGTCGGGTTCGACCGGTGCTGGGTCGGCTGATATCAAGAGCGATCGCGAGCCAGCGAATGGCAAAGCTGCCGAGGGCATGAAACCAAACGGCGATGAGGCTAAGTCTGCTGATCCGTCCGGCTCTAACGAAAAGATGGGCAAGTCTGAAGACGGCGATGAGAAGTCGCGTGCGTCTGACAAAGGTGACAAAGCGAGCAATAAAAATGCCGATATGAAAGACGGTGACAAAAAGCCGGGCGACATGAAGTCTGGCGACATGAAGTCTGGCGACATGAAGTCTGGCGACATGAAGTCTGGCGACATGAAGTCTGGCGACATGAAGTCTGGCGACATGAAATCCGGAGACGCCAAATCCGGAGATATGAAGGACGCTTCAAAGGCCGGCGGCAAAGGCGATAAGGCAGCGCTATCGAAAGTCACGCCGGAGCAAAAAACTCAGGTCAAGACAATCTTCACGAAGCATCGCGTTGAACCGGCGACGATCAACATATCAGTAAATGTTGGCGTTGCCATACCCCGCGAAACGCGTCTCTACAGCGTACCAGAAGATATTCTGGTCATTGCGCCAGCCTATCGCGACTACCGGTATTTCATTATTGGCGACCGCGTTTGCATCGTCGATCCAGATACCCTTGAAATCATCGACATCATCGTGATTGCTTAATGGTATACGTAAAACAAAACGCGGCGGAGATATTTCTCCGCCGCGGTTTTTTGTGATCGGCTGATGATTTAAGCGAAGTACTGACCGCCGTTTGCTGTCAATGTCGAGCCGGTGATGAATCCGGCTTCGTCGGCGGCGAGAAAAACAACGGCGCGAGCAATCTCAGACGGCTCGCCGAGGCGGCCAACCGGGATCTGCGGCAGGATGTTCTTTTCCATGACGTCCTGCGGTACGGCTTTGACCATTTCGGTGGCGATGTAGCCGGGGCAGATGACGTTGACGGTGATGCCTGCGCGGGCGCCTTCCTGTGCCAAAGCTTTGGTGAAGCCAATGTCACCGGCTTTCGAAGCCGAATAGTTCACCTGGCCCATCTGGCCCTTCTGGCCGTTGATCGACGAGATGTTGAT
>JAYUCQ010000027.1:0-2675 GCA_043740265.1 Hyphomicrobium sp. | reverse complement strand
AAGAGCGCGAGTTCCGCTCGTTCCTGGATCGCCTGCGCCGCGCCAAGGACAAGAGCGAATTTGATAGCTTCATGTCCGAGCGCCGCGAACGGCCGAGCGGTCCCACGGGTCCAAGTGAACCTCAGCCGCCGCAAGCCTAAGCAAAGGCCTCAGACCTACCGGGAGGCGGCTTAACTGCCGCCTCTCTTGGCCGTCAGTTTCAACCGGACGATTGAGGATAACCTCTCATGCCATTCCATCTTTTTGGCCACCTTCTTGGCCCGCCGCATCTGCATCTGTTTCCGGTCGTGTTGTCGTCGGCTCTCGCGTTCGCGGCTGGCGCCTACATCGTATCGCGCAATGGCGTACCCGCTGGCGCAGCCCGTCTCGGTGAAAAACTCAAAGAGCGTGTGGTGGGTTGGCGCAGGCCCGATAGCGCTGGCACGAATGCCTCAACCAGCATGTTTGCCCGCACCCTTGGGGACCGCGGCGGTACCGGCAATTCAGCCTTTGAAGAGTATCGCGCCGCAGCACTTGGCGGGCTTGAGGCAGAAGCCGCAGAATTCCGCGCTCATCTCGATAGCTTGCGCCACGCAAAGGACAAGACTGAATTCGAAGCCTTTCTCAACGAGCGCCGCGACCGGTCAAGTGACTCAAGCGGGCTGGAACCGCAGCCGCCAAAGTCATAAATCCAGAAATCGAGAGGCGGCTTAGAGGCCGCCTCTGCTCATTTACAAAGGCACTCAGCGCACCGGGATTTGCGCCGCGTCGTGCTCGACGTCAACGCGCTGGCAATGGGCCTCGGCCGACATGCGATTGAACTCTCCAACGGACTTGCGCTCGCGATCCAGGCTTTGCAATTTTTGCTTCGTATTGCTGTCTATCACGGGGTGACCCGCCATCGCCTTGAACGCGCCATAGACCGTCGACGGCGGGGCTGTTGTCGATTTCGCTATGTCGATGATCAGCGCTTGCTGCCGCGCCAGGTGCTTGCGCGTATCGGCGGTCAGTTGCTCACAAACAGGATTGGCTTTGGTTGCGACGGACATAGGCGCGTCAGGCGCGACACTTACCGAACCGGCCCAAGTCTGCGGCGGCGTGTGCGGCGGCTTGATGTGGGTGCGGGCCTGACAACTGACCGCCAGCGCCGGCAAACAAAAGCACATCGCGGCTATCCGCCGCCAAACAGCATATGTCATTCAATTTCCATTGGAGTGCATCTGGAACTCTGAATTGTGGGCTCATTGCTAACGTACGGCATGTCTTTTGCCGCCGGACACCGCCAATTCAGTGGCAAAAGCCCGACGCTTTCCGGAATTTAAGGGGAAATTCCAACATGACTGTTTTATTGTGCCGTCACGGATACACGGCTGCGGAGCGAAGACCCTTCATGCCCTGGCAAGACATCAAAAAAGCCCTACGGCTGAGCAAAGGCGGGCCTGTGCGCCACGCGCTTGATCAGATGTGGGGCGCGCTTGGCATTGAGCGCTCACCGGCCAGATCGCGCGTCGCCTTCACGATTGCCGTCGTGACGCTTGCCGCAAAAATGAGCAAAGCCGATGGCGTATCGCTCGACGTCGAAGCCGAAGCCTTCGATCAGATCTATGTCGTTCCCGAGAGCGAACGCGGCAATGTCAAACGCCTGTTTAACCTGGCGGCGCAAGACGTCGCTGGCTATCAAAGTTACGCCCGCCAGATCGCTGGTCATCTCAACAACGAACCCGAGCTTAAAATTTCCGTGCTCGAATGCCTGTTTCATATCGCGTGCGCCGACGGCGTGTTGCATCCGGCTGAAGATGAATTCCTGGCCGACGTGGCCGATATTTTTGAAATCTCGCAAACGGATTTCAAAGCCATCCGCCGGGCGTTTGTCCATGATCCCGATAGCCCCTATGAGATTTTGGGCGTGGCGGCGAATGCCAGCGATGACGACATAAAAGCGCGCTATCGCCAGCTGGTGAAATGCCACCATCCGGATATGTTGGCATCAAAGGGCGTGCCGCCGGAATTCTTGCGAACAGCAGAACGGCGCTTGGCGGCCATCACAGCCGCCTATGAGGCGGTTCAGACCGAACGCGGTAAGCGGGCAACGCGGGCGCTGGAGCCGAGCCCTTGAGCTTAAGAACTCAAAATTTGAAAGTCGCGAGCTTTAAAGCTGACAGCAAACTCGTGGCCGACGTGCGCCCCGCCGCTAACGTTGAAGCCCGGCGCGGCGTTAAGGCACCATCGCTGCTGATCCTGCATTACACCGGCATGCGATCGGCGGCCGACGCGATCAAATGGCTGGCGCGCGAGGAAAGCGGCGTGTCGTGTCACTATGTCATCGACGAAGTTGGCTGCATCACGCAAATGGTACCGGAGAAATTGCGCGCCTGGCACGCCGGTCAATCGTTCTGGCGCGGCGAAACCGATATCAACTCACATTCGATCGGCATCGAGATTCAAAACCCGGGGCACGAGCACGGCTATCCGGATTTTCCAGAGGCGCAGATGCGGGCGCTCATTGGGCTCAGCCGCGACATCGTCAAGCGTCACGCCATGAAGCCGGACGGCGTGTTAGCGCATTCCGATATCGCGCCGCAACGCAAGATTGACCCGGGTGAGAAATTCAAGTGGGCCGCACTGGCGGAGCATGGGCTCGGCCAGTGGGTGCGTCCGTCGCCGTTACGGGCCGGGGACGAAGGCTTGAGCGTTGG
>JAYUCQ010000026.1:0-2688 GCA_043740265.1 Hyphomicrobium sp. | reverse complement strand
TTGAAATGGTGGCTTAACGCGTTCCTTGCGGTGCAGCAAGAACGCGGCTGATGACGTCGCACAATAACACGGAATGTGGCAGCACGTCGTCTGCCACGGCTCTGTTTTTCAAGGGTGTTCTGCCGTTCTCTTGCTGAAATACGCCTGCACGGCGGCAGCGATCGACGTGGCTGCCTGTTTTTGCCACACGGCGGTTGTCATTTGCTCCTGATCCTTGGTGTTGCTGATATAGCCGAGTTCGACCAGCACGGAGGGCGCATGGCTCTGTTTCAACACCTTAAATGCTGCCGAACGCTGAGGATCGCGCGACATGGCGATCGTCTTACTGAGCTTGACAGCCAGCACATTTGAAAAGTCGGCCGAAAAGTTGGCAGTTTCGCGCTTCAAAAGATCAATCAAGATGTTCTTGACTTGATCGTGCGCCGCCCCCGAGCCGGTTTCGAGACCCGCTATGAGGTCAGAAGCGTTTTCTTTCTCAGCCATCAGCCGGGCCTGCTCGTCGGAAGCCCGCTCTGAGAGAGTATAGATGGTGGCGCCTCTGATGCTTTCAGCAACGTTGCGTTCTTCGATTGAATCGGCGTGCAGCGAGATGAAAAGATCAGCGTCATGATCGGCCGAAAACTTTAGGCGATGATCGAGAGAGACAAAGACGTCGCTGGTGCGCGTCATGCTGATCGCGTAGCGGCCGGTTTGTGCAAGCACCGCCTTAAGCTGCTGAGCGACGGCAAGAACGATGACTTTTTCAGCAATGCCGCCAGGGCTTGCAGCGCCTGGATCAATTCCGCCGTGACCTGGGTCAATCACAATGACTGGTTTTGCTTTTCTGGCCAACTTGGCTACCGGTTCGGCCGGTTGCGCGGCTTTGGCAGTGCTTTGTGAATTTTGCGCGGCGCCTGTGCCGGATCCAAAGCTTGCGGCGTCCGTGGCGGCAAGAACAACTTTGAGCACGACGCCGGTGCTGGCACGCGCCATGGCCGCTGACTTGATCTGAACCGGCCCCGTCGTGTCGATGACAACGCGGCCCTTGCCTTCAGCAAAAAGCCCGTAACGAAACGCCGAAATAAGTCCCTTTGGCTGTTTTTGATCGCCGGCCGGCAATTTGAAGCTGACGTCCGGCAAATCGATGATGACGCGATACGGACTAGCGAGCGTGAAGATCTCGGCGGGAACACCTTCACTAAGGCTCAGATTAAACGTCGTGCTATCCGCGGCGACACTGACCTGCGCCGAAGTTGCATCAGATACTGCAGCCGTGGCGGGGCTACCTGCCGCAACCTGGAAAATCAGGACAACGGCACTAAATAGGCTCAAAATCGCGCTGCCCGGCGGGCCAATGCGTACCCGTTGAACCAACACTGCGCCCTCGCTTAGCTTGTGCTCACAAACACAATTCAAGCTGCCCCCAATTCGCCCCAGCGTTGCGCATTGCGCCCTTAACGCTTTGTTTTAACTTATGTATACACTCTACTCGCGGGCGCAATCGATGCGCCGGAATTTGCACCTTATAACTCTTGCCACTGCGGGGGTGACCCCGTACACTCCTTATCATATTCGGTTGCATACGCTCAATTTGCCGGGCTTCGGCAATAGGAGTGGGTGTTCGAGACACGGATTGGCCTGCTGCAGGGCGAAAATCCCTGCGTTCCCAGGTAGCTCTTGTCACCCGGATGGCATTCAAGGCTTCCATTGAGGGCGCGTTTGCGTCGACCTCGGTGGGCTGGGATGCGGGCCCGCGCGCGGGCCGCCAATGTCCCTTTGGCGGCGCGACAGAGGTGCCCAAAGCACTATTTTCCGTTTTTGTCCGCCCGCAAAAGGAGGGCGAAAAGTTTCAAAAACGGCTCTACCGTTCGCCGAATGCGGCACCTCAACAGGCCGCTTACTCCATTTCCAGGCCACTGCGCGCGCTTCAAAGCCGCTAACCGGCCGGGTTGTAACGACCAGATTATGAAAATTGAGCCATGACGATCGTTTCTGCCATTTCAGTTCTCGCCACCCCGGCTTCGCGCCGGATGACTGGCGGACACGCCTCACGGAGCGCTTTGCGCTGCGCCGGGGCCGGAACGGCGCTGCGTCTGCCTCGCTCTTCGCCGTCTCAAACAAAAAATGCGCGCCACCGCGCCCCGCTCGCTGCCCGTCCTTGTTTGTTCAGGACCTCAAGCGAGCCGCCGCGCCAGCGCGCCGAGGATCACCACACATGTCTAGCAATACAAAGATGCTTATCGATGCCACCCACCCCGAGGAAACCCGGGTCGTGGTTCAACGCAATGGCCGCGTAGAGGAGTTCGATTTCGAAAGCGCGGCGCGCAAACTGCTCCGCGGCAACATCTACCTCGCAAAGGTCACTCGGGTCGAGCCGTCGCTCCAGGCTGCTTTCGTCGATTACGGCGGCAACCGCCATGGCTTCCTGGCCTTCAACGAAATCCACCCTGATTATTACCAGATCCCCGTTGCCGACCGGCAAGCGCTGATCGAAGAAGAAGCAGCGGCTGAAGCCGAGCTTGAAGCTGCGGCTGACCGCCGGGCCGAAGCTTTGGCGCGCCGCGGTCAAGGGCGACGGCCGGATGCCGCTGCCGCTCCGGCCGTATATGAGAGCGATGATGCGGGCGACGAGAGTGAAGACAGCGTTGGCGGGGCCGACGCCGCGCCCGACGCCTCGCACATCATCGATGTCGAGGAAGACGAACATAT
>JAYUCQ010000025.1:0-2689 GCA_043740265.1 Hyphomicrobium sp. | reverse complement strand
TTGGCGTCCCAGTAATGCTTGGGGAGAATGTTCAGCTGGCCGACGATCGTTGGCAACTCGCGGTTACCTTTCTCGTCGAACGTAAATGTCACGTCGCGATCGCCGGACTTCTCCGCTTTCACCACGTTCTTGTAATAGGCGGCCTGGCGTGGGTTGGCCTTCTTGAGAGCGTCGATCGAAAAGATCACATCTTCGACGGTGATCGGTTTGCCGTCATGAAAGCGCGCATTCGCGCGCAGGTGGAATGTGGCGGACGAAAAATCTTCAGCGTACGACACCCACTCGCACACGAGGCAATACTCCGCCGAGGGCTCGTCGGGACTGGAGGCCATCAGACTGTCAAAGATGGTCGCGAGGCCGGCTGCCGGTCGTCCCTTGATGCTGAAAGCGTTCAGGCTGTCGAAACCGCCTAGCGTCCACAGCCGGACTACGCCGCCTTTAGGCGCATCTGGGTTCACCCAATCGAAATGCTTGAAGCCGGCGGGAAATCTCACGTCGCCGACGAGCGACAGTGCGTGGTGCTTTTGATCCGCTGCTTGGACGGACGCGCTCGCAGCGCCTGCAACAAGGCTGCCGACAACGAACGCGCGAGCAACGTTGATTGGATAACGAGCGAGCATGACAGCACAACTCCTGCAGTGACTTCGGCCGGTTCAACGCCTATATGCCATGAGCCAAGCAATACGACCCCGCCAATTTCTTGGCGGGGTCGGTTAAATTCTTGTCATCTTCGATACTTGGGCGCATTTGCCGCCATTACTTGGGAAGCGGCGCGGGCGTGTCGCCGAGCGTGCCAATGTAGACCATCAGATCAGCCAATTCGCCTGGGTCCTTGATGCCGGCAAAGGCCATCTTATTGCCCGGCACAGCGGCGGCGGGTGCGCTGATATAAGGAATGAGGCTATCCCACGTCCATTCGCCGCCCTTGGCTTTCAAGGCTCCGGAGTAGTTGAACCCTTCAAGCTGAGCAACTTTGCGACCGACCACTCCCCATAAATTGGGACCGGTGCCGTTCTTGCCGCCTTTATCTGGCGTGTGACAGGTCATGCACTTCTTAAAAGCCGCCGCGCCGGAATCGACGGATGCCTTGGTCATCAGCTCGGCGACCTTCGGCATCGTGACTCCGCTCTCTGCCGCTACGCCGGCCGCTGCAGTCTTCGTCGCAGCGGGCGCTGGCAGGGCGTAACCGACGACCTGGGACTGGTGGCTGTTCCTATAAATGTCGATCAGAGTGGCGCTGCCGAATATCACCAACAAGGCGGACAACACCGCCATCGCGGCCCAATTCAATTCATCGCTGTTCATTAGCGTCACTTCCCCAGTAGGCAAACATAAAGCAATCGAGCGGGACTATAGAAATTCTCGTTCTGCTTGCAACCAGCCTTGGACCACTTCTAAGTGCGTGGATGCGAGACGAATTGTCACTCACTCATCCCAATAGAGCGAATTGTAGCCGGAAAATCTAATGAAGAATGCTTTGGTGATCGTACCCGCCCGCATGCAAGCGACGAGATTGCCGGGCAAACCGATGGCGGATATCCATGGCGAGCCGATGATCGTCCATGTTTGGCGCCGTGCCGTACAATCAGGTGTAGGGCGCGTTGTTGTGGCAACTGATAGTGATGTGATCGTTCAAGCCATCGCTATGGCGGGCGGTGAAGCGGTGATGACGCGCGCCGACCACGCATCCGGTTCGGATCGCGTATTCGAGACGGTGCAAAAAGTCGACCCCAAGGGCCAAGCAGCGATCGTGATCAACCTGCAGGGCGACTTGCCGACGCTCGATCCGTGGTTGGTCGAGGCGTGCGCGGCGCCTTTGAACGACCCCGAAACTGACATCGCGACCATCGCATCGCAGATTACCGATGAGGCCGAGAAGACCGCGTCGAGCGTGGTGAAAGTCATCGGCACGCCGCTAACAGCCAAGCGGCTGCGCGCTCTCTATTTCACGCGTGCCACCGCCCCGTGGGGAGAAGGGCCACTCTATCATCACATCGGCATTTATGCCTATCGGCGCGCGGCCTTGGAGCGCTTCGTGTCGTTGCCGCCCTCGCCGTTGGAGATGCGCGAGAAACTCGAGCAGCTACGGGCATTGGAGGCCGGCATGCGGATTGATGTTGCGCTCGTTGACACGGTTCCGCTCGGTGTCGATACTCCACACGATCTCGAACGCGCGCGCCAGATGCTGGCTTCAGGTGCCTTGACCTGAAGACTAAAATTCTCCCGTCGCATGTGCCTTCATTCCAGACACTGAAAGTCGCAAACAGACCATGCCTTCGACCACATCGCGCGCAACGAAACAGCCAAAGCAGGCCACAGGCTCAAGGCTGATCTCCTACCAGGGGGAGGCCGGCGCCAACTCGCAGATCGCCTGCAGCCAGATGTTTCCCGATTTCGAGCCGGTGCCGTGCCCAACGTTCGAGGATGCGATCGCGGCCGTGAAGTCGGGTGAGGCGCGGTATGCGATGATCCCGATCGAAAACTCGGTCGCCGGGCGCGTCGCCGACATCCATCATCTGCTGCCCAATGCCGGGCTGTACATCGTCGCGGAGCATTTCCTGCCGATCCGCTTCCAATTGATGGCCCTGAAGGGCGCGACGTTGAGCGGTATTAAGGACGTCTATAGCCATGTGCATGCGCTGGGCCAGTGCCGCCGCATCATGCGCAAGCTCGGCCTCAAAGCTCATGT
>JAYUCQ010000024.1:0-2691 GCA_043740265.1 Hyphomicrobium sp. | reverse complement strand
CCTGATCTACCCGGGCTTCGGTATTGCTTTGCGGTTCGGCGTGGATGATTGTCGTCGGGACAATCGCCGCCACTGCATACGCAAACAGATGCGCGAGCACGGCACGGTAGCGGTGAGTTGAAGCAAACCGCTGGCGAATAGACCCATGACAGTGATTCATTGAGATGACTCCAAGGCAGCGGATTCCGCAAGCCCCATTGTGCCGCAGCTTCGGCGAATTTACGAGCGCACCGACCGCGCACGACGTTACAAGCTGTTACACCGGGCGTCGTAACGGCTACCAAGCGCGGTAACGTCCGTGCTACATGAGGCCGCGCCAAAGTTGTGGTTGTTGCCTTTGTTGCAGCCGCACCGCGCATTAGGCACAATCCAGCATAGATTCCAACCGGAAACGCGATGATGCCGATAGATCGTGAAACAGCGCTTGAACAGTTGCTTGCGACCAGCACCTTTGCCAGTGCTGCGCGTTCGCAGGCGTTGTTGCGCTTTCTTGCGCAGCGGGCGTGGGTTGCCGGTGACGCATCGGTCAACGAAGTCGTCATTGCGCTGGATCATCTCGGGCGCGACGCCCGCACGTTTGATCCAAAGACGGACTCGGTGGTGCGGGTGGAGCTGTCGCGATTGCGCAAGCGTCTTGACACCTGCTTTGCTGGCGAGCTCGCCGATGCGCCGTGGCGCATCACCTTGCCGTCCGGCAGTTATGCGCCGCAGTTTGCGCTACGCGAAGTTACGTTGCCCTCCGCAATGCCCTCGCCGGAAGTACCGGCTGAGCCAATAGCACAGGCCGTATCGGTCATGCCTGAGCCGCCGACCAGCTTGTCTCGTCGCCCATGGCAACGTGTGCCTCGCGTTGTCTGGGCGGGCGCGGCTGCAACCGCGCTGGCGGTCGCCATCTGGGCGGGTTTAACCATCCGGGAACCAGGGATCGATCACGTCGACCCCGGCGACGTCGTCGCGGTGCTGCCGCTCTCCTGCGCCGCCGACGCCGCCGAAGACTTGTTCTGCGAGGGGCTCGCCGACGAGGTGCTGGACAAACTGGTGCGGGTTCCTGAATTGAAGGTTATTGCGCGAACGTCCAGCTTCAAGTTCAAGGGCAAGCCAATTGATGCGCGCGAAGCGGGCAAACTGCTCGGTGCCAAATATCTGGTCGAAGGTTCGCTGCAGCGAGAAGGCGACAACTACAAACTGGTCGCACAAATGGTGCGAACCAGTGATGGTGCGCACGTGGTGTCACGCGTGTTTCAGCGCACCAGCTCCGGGCGCTTGCGCTTGCAAAGCGATCTCGCCGGGCTGGTGGCAGATGCATTGGCGGGCAATTTGCGTCCGGTGTTCGCGAACGCAAAATCGGATCGTGAGCAGCTTTCGGCCGATGCACTGCTGAAATGGCGTCGTGTGATGAAGATTTCTCCCGCAACCAGTAAAGTCAGCCAGGATGAGTCGCTTGCTTTGGTGGACGACATCCTGTTGATGCATCCGGCGTTTGCGCGGGGATGGGCGGAAAAGGCCGATCTGCTGCGCAACCGACACTACTTCGGCGAGACGCTGGAGGTGGCAGTGGCAAACGCCATTACGCCGATGCGAAAGGCGGTCGAACTCGACCCCGACGATCCGGGCATCCAGGCCAATTTCTTGTTTCTCGAATTCCTGAACGGAGTAGACATCCGCACGGTGCATGCGCGCATGAAAACACTTGCTGAACGCAATCCGAACCACGGCGTCGTGCTGTATTGGTGGGCTACTATTTTGTGGCTCACCGGGCGTCTGCAGCAAGCCGCTGACGCGTTTCAGGCGTGTCAGGTGCTCGCGCCGCTGTCTGCGCCCACGCTTCACATGCGCTCACGCATGTTGCTCGCGCTGGGTGACAAAGACCATCTCGATGAGGCACTGCTGGTAGTCGATAAGGCCATCGCGATGGCTCCGAACTTCATGGATTTGTATCGGGTGCGCGGACAGATTCTGATCGCGCAAGGCAGCTATGCTGCGGGCAAGGCTGAAGTTCTGCGCGGGATTGCCGAGCGAGGGCCGATGGCAAACGAGCTGGAAGCGCTCAACATGAGTTTCAAAGAGAGTAGAACTGCTGAAAAGGCAGCCACGGGTGCCGCCGTCGCACCCGTCGACATCGTCGCCCAACGTTTTGCGATTGTCGCGAAGTACGGCCCGAGCACGATGCCGTTGGCGGCAATTTCGGCGTTGGCGTCCGGGCATCGGGAAGAAGCTATAGGTTGGGCGCAAAAGTCGGTGAGCGGAGGGAGTGCGAACGCGGCGCTTCTCAGTGTGTTGCACGATTCCGCATTTCTTTCGATCCGCGACGATCCGCGCATGCAGGTGGTGTATGACCGCATCGGCTCCAGTTGGGCGAATCCAACAGTGCGGCCCGGGGTTCGCAGCACTGCGTCGCGGTAGTTGGCGGATTTAGTCAACCCACTCGGTTCCCGACAAAAGCCAATCGGCACGGGCGTTGCAGCCTCTGTTACGTTTTTGATGTAACACCTTGTAACGCCGCGCACTCGATCTTTGCGTGTTCTGACGACGAATCGGAAATAGTATCGCGGCAAGCAGTCGACGTCGGCAACCTGCCGACACTGGCGGCGCTTGAGCGGGGGTGCGCATGTTTGCTGTCAGACTTCCACAGGGTGCCAGAGCGGCGGCGGTGATCGTCGCGCTTCTAGGCGCGGTCTCAGCCAGCTTTGC
>JAYUCQ010000023.1:0-2691 GCA_043740265.1 Hyphomicrobium sp. | reverse complement strand
GCCACGTTCCTTTTTCAAGCCATTGAGTTCTGCAATCGACGATACTAATTCCTGCTCGTTGACCAAACTATTCGAGCGGTCCTCGGAATCACTTGACCGGCGTGCAAGGCGCATCTTTAGCAGGCCAATTTTACTTTTTGTCAGCGCGATCTGATGATCTGTTTCAGCTGAGCGCAAAACGACGAGGACATCGCCAGCCTTTACAACGTCGCCTGGCTTGACGCGGACCTCTGCTACAACACCGCCGCGCTGCGGATAGACGTGGGCGATGTCTGCAGCTTCAACCACCGCCGGCACGGAAATGCGTGTCGACCACGGCACAATACCCAGGAGCAACAGGATAGCGGCGCAGGCGGCTGTCCAGCGCGACCGCTGGGTCGCACGGATCGAGCCGCGATCCTTCCACCAGCACTGCATTTCATGGACGATAGGCCGAAGCACAAAATAGACGATCTCGATCAGAAACAGAACAATGCCGAGAAGCTTGAATGCCATGTGATAAACGAGCACGGCAATTCCGGTAAAAACGATCAAGCGATAGAGCCAGATCGACCACGCATAAAGCGTGAGGATGAGCGCTGTCCGCGACGGCATTTTTTCAGGCGGCGGATTGCCAAGACCAAACAGGAATTCCCGCAAGCGCCATTGGCCAAATTGGAAGGCGCGCGACTGTAGGTTGTCGACACCCAGAGCGTCAGCGAAGAGATAATAGCCGTCAAACCGCATCAACGGATTGAGGTTGATGGCCAGGCTCAAGACCCAGCCCACTGTAGCGAGAGAAAACGCCAGGCTCTTAAAGACGCCTTCGGCAAGAAACGGCCAGAGAAACGTTGCGAGGCACGCAATCATCAACTCGACGGCGACACCGGCGCCGCCAATATAAAGCCGCTCACGGCGATCCCGCAATCTCCACGCATCTGTCACGTCAGTATAGAGCACGGGAAACATGACGAGAAAACAAATGCCCATGCTGGGAACGCGGCAGCCAAACCGTAACGCCGTGAAGGCGTGGCCGAATTCATGGGCGCTTTTGATCAGCGCCAACGCAACCGCATAAGTGGCTGCACCCTGCCAGGAAAAGAAATGCTGAAACGTCGATGCAAATGCATCCCATTGCCGCGACACCAGGTAAAGACCCGCCAAGCCGGTCAACGCCACGATGGCTGCAAAGCCCCGCGAGTAGAACGGCGCGATGAACGGCAGCGCGCGCCGCAGGTGCGGTTCAGGACGCAGCAGCGGCAGCTTAATGAAGAGATAGTTGTGCACCATCCACATCAGCATGCCGTGTTTGCCGCGGTCGGCGATGCCCGCAAAATGCCGCCACCCGCCGGCTGCGGGTTCCAGTGTTAAATTGTTTTCGGCCGCAAACCGGACGAATTGCGCGATATCATCATCGGAGACGGAGTGTCCAAAATCGCGCGATATGGCGGCCGCCAATTCGGCATAGCCCCCCCCCGCCCGCCAGCGTGACAATAGGTGATATGCGGCTTGATCGATCTGAACGTAGCGATGTTGCACCGGATCAACGATCAGCCACGTCGCGACACCGCCCGGACCATCGGCTCCGCGTTCGATCCTCAACTCCTGGCGCAACTCCGGAAGTTGCGGGGCTGACTGCGGACCCGGCCCCGGAGCATTGGCAGAAAGCGGTGCCATCGTCAGCGGCCCACCCACTGGCGCACGGCGGTAATGGGACGGCGGAATAGATAAAGGCCGAGGGGCACGTCGTCGCCTGAGACTTGAGCCGTGCCGCGGACTCCAAGACGTGGTAGCGGCCTCTCAGCTTGCTCATTCAGCGTGGCAATGACGCGGAATGAGACAACTTCATTCTCGCCGACTTTAGCTTTGTAGTCGGCTCGTTTGACAGTTGCAGACCAGGGCCGCAACGGATCACTATCGAGAAACAATTTGACACGCGCGCCTTGAGACAAGGCAACGGCATCGGCCACTGGAAGATCAATTCGCACTTCGAGAGCCGAGGCATCGGCGACTTCCAGCATCCGTTCCCCAACGGCAACTGGACGGCCAACCAGCTCGCGTTTGTCTGAATACATGGCGATGCCGTCACGTGCCGCGCGGATTTCCGTCTTGCCCAGAAGATCGCGGGCAAAATCCCGCTCAGCAAGTTTGAGGGCAAGTTCGGCGCGCGCAATACCGATTTCGTGCATGCCGCGCGGGTCTGTAAAGGCGACCTGATTGCTCTGCTTTAATTTCGCTTCCGCAACTTGAACTTCTCGGGCAGCAACCTCGAAGCGGTTCTTGAGTGTCGTATCCGCGAATTTGACGAGCAGATCGCCTTTCTTGACGTCCTGATTGGGTTCGACCACAATTGTTTCGATGACGCCGTCGATGGGAGCCGCAACAACGAACGGATCGCGCGCGATGATCTCGGCGGGTGCTAAGGCCGAGAGCGGCACCTTAATCAACAGCAGGGCTGCGAGAACGGCTGTAGTGGTGATCGCGTGCCATCGCGAAAACCGCCGCAGATGGCGTGTGAGACTTTTCGGCGGCCCTTCCAGGGCCTGCAAAGCGTGGGCGTAGACGGACGCGAGACGGCTGGCGATCACCAGATCTTGGTCGTCCCAATTTTCGTCGCGCGCAAGAACGAGACCGCCTCGTTGCGGTTTCTTACCGTGGGCAAGTGGCACCCAGGCAAGCGCCTGGAACGGATAGCTGTCGGCAACGCTATCG
>JAYUCQ010000022.1:0-2694 GCA_043740265.1 Hyphomicrobium sp. | reverse complement strand
AGGTGACGTACTTCATCTTCTTTACGCTCGGTGCGGCGCTCTATGTTCTGGCAAGCCTTGGGGCGGACTGGAAATCCTTAGCGATATTCGTCTCCTGCTTCTGCGTCATTGCTTCGATGTATGGCGGCGGCTTCGCGACGATACCTGCTTATCTCGCAGATATGTTCGGCACGCAATTCGTCGGTGCCATTCATGGCCGATTGCTGACGGCATGGTCAACGGCGGGGATCGTCGGCCCGGTCATCGTCAACTATCTGCATGACACGCGGGCGGCGTCGGGAATTGCGTCCGATCAGATCTATGGGCCTATTTTTTATATCCTCGCCGGAATGCTGGGCATCGGCTTTATCGCCAACCTGCTGGTCCGGCCCGTCAACGCCAAGTGGCACATGAGCGACGCTGATCTCGCTGCCGAGCACGCCAAGCTTCACGAGAAGACGGTTGGGGTGACATCCGGATCGTTCGGCATCGGCAAGGGCGGGCTTGACGCCAAAGCCGTTCCATTTTGGCTGCTCGTCGGCATTCCGCTGGCGTGGGGCGTGTGGAAGACCTTCCAGAAGGCGATTGGGTTGTTTCAGTAAGTCCGGCGTTCGGTATTAGGCAATCGGATTTCGGCAACCGGCAATCGGGGTAACGTGCGAGCCTCAAACTGCGATTGCCGAATGCCGATTGCCTAATCCCGGATTTCTTGCACAACGCCGGCGTTTTCATCTGTGAGTTCGCGGGCGGTTTTCCAAATGTCGTGGCCGCCGGTCATATCGTCACGCACTTGGGTGATCCAAGATTGAGATACGCCCGCGGGCGCAAAGTAATCGGCGAACAAGCGATCGGTTTCGGACGCCTTGGCGGAGGCCGGCACCGCGAGTTCATCTTTCGACAAATATTCCCTGAAGCTGACTTCATGGAACATGAACCTGGCATTTTCTGCCGCCGTGCGGCGCTGGCCTTGAAGGTACACAGGCACACACATCGAGGCGCAACGGCTACCGGATTCGACCACCGTATCGAACCCGTGCGTTTCGGCGATTTTGCGCAGCAGCTTGACGACCCGCGCACCGTGGCTGAGTGCACCGCCCGAAGACGACAACGACAGAACGAAGCGGCGCGCGCTGGCCTGATGCTGCTCGAAGGCTTCCGCGAGCCGGGTCTCCATCGGCGCATCGATCTTGCCGCGCCATTTCAAGTAGACCGTGCCGCTTTCCGTCTCTTCCCGCACCTCGAGTTTGCCGACGCCTTCGAAAAAACTTTCGAGGTTGTCGCGGGTCTTCAGGCCGAGCCCCACAAGGAGCAATAGCATGGCCGCCCAGATCAAGCGGTTGGCGGAGGGTGAAAACATCTAGGGAGCTGCTCCGGCGCGGGCGGCCGGCTCGAGGAAGGAGAGTCGCCCGCGCCCAAGCATCAGTGCGTCCAGCTGCCGATGCGGCCGAAGCGGAAATTATCGGCGTAGGATTTGCGGATAGCGCGGCGCGGCTTGGGCTCAACGACGGTATACGCGATGCCGTTGCGCGTGGCGTAAGCGATGGCCTCTTCCTTTGTTTCGAAAGCCAGGTGCACCTGCGAGAGCGTGTCTGATGAACTGGTCCAGCCCATCAGCGGATCACGCGTTTCCGGCGATACGGGTTCGAATTCCAAAACCCAGTCTTTCGTCTGCGCTTCGCCCGATTGCATGGCCGTCTTGGCGGGTTTGTAAATGCGGGCAGTCATGCGCGATCCTTTGAGAAGTTGTACATAAACGGACGTGCCGTCTGCTGCTCTTAATTTGTTTCGCCGGGGCGGGCAACATCGGCGTCCGTTGCATCCGTATCTGGACTTTGCTTTTTTGGTCCGCGCTTGCGGAATTGCTTATAGTCCGCCCTGACGGCGTCAACGGCGGCGGCAACATTCGCGGCCAGCCAGCCTGATTTCCGGGGTCGCAAGTCGGCTTGAATGGCAGCTGCGGCATTGGCAGTGCCCATATGCACGTTGGCGAGTTCAAAACCCATTGCTTCGTGCATCGATGGCTCGAGCAGGAACGCGCCGCGTTTGTCGGCCTCGATCTTGCGGTTGTTGGGCGACAAGCGGCGCACCACAATTCCTTCTGTCACGCTGTACCACGGATCGGGCGCGCGAAAACGCCCGGTTGCGATTTCGAAGGCGCGGATGGGCGCCGCCGCATCGCCATGCGCCAGCGGCCAGCCCGAGGTGACGAGCACCTTAGCTTCGCGCACGATTGCGCCGCCACGCCAATCCGCTACACCAATCCAGCGCGGCCGTCCGAGGCTGCCCGTCCCGGCGACGCGGCGCGCGGTGTCGAACGCCACGACTGGCTCGGGCATTGCGGCCGCGAGCGCTTTTTGAAAACGCGGCGGCGCAGGTTCATTTGTGCGCGCATCGATCTTCTTCCAGAATTTGTCGCGGCGGTCTTCGTCAACAATGACGTCGGCGCGCAACTCCGGCCAGTCGCGGTCGAGCACCACGGGCGACGGCGCGGCGAGGCCTTTTGCGTAACCCTTCAGAACTGCTTTGGTAATTGTGTCGATGGCACCGTTGCGATCATCGCCGCCGAGCAAGGCGCTGGCAGCCAAGCGGACGAGATCAATTGCGTAGGGCATCTGAGCTGCCTCATCGAAATCGTTGACGCCCCAGACGAGGCGGCCATCGGCATCGCGCCAGGTGCCGAAGTTTTCGAGGTGAATGTCGCCGACGGCCAGAACC
>JAYUCQ010000021.1:0-6578 GCA_043740265.1 Hyphomicrobium sp. | reverse complement strand
TAGAGGGCCTGAATGCCGAGCAGATCGTAATACATCGGCGTCGTCGGATAAAATGAAGCCGTGCCGCTGTCGCCGCTGACGCGGGCGGAATAGCTCATCACCGAATAGAAGTAGCTATCGAGGTTTGTTGGAATGGGATTTGGCGCATCAAACGAGTGCTTGAGGCCAAGCGCGTGCCCAAGTTCATGAATGAGAGTGTGGAAGTCGTCCGTGCCAGCGGCAATACTGGTCGCGTGCGTTGCGTTCCAATTGGACGTGCTCAACCATACGTCGCCGCCACAGGGATCATATGACGGCAGATAGGCGTGGGCGTATTCGCCGGCAGTATCGTAGCTGGTTTTGGCAAAGCGGAGTTCACCAACCGTTGAGGCGTTGTCAGCGACTTCCGTGAATTTAATGTTGGCAACCGCGGACCAGGTTGCGAGCCCGGCCCGGGCGGCCGCCTGCTCACCGGTCGTTAAGGACGATTTGCCGAGCCATTCGCCGCTGTCAGCGTACTGGCCATAGGGCACCGTGTGATAGGCTGCGGCACCCGGAAAGCTGAAGGTGAGCGTTACGCCTTGGCCAAGACCGCCGCCCCATTTCTCGCCGGAGATCGTGTACCGGCCAGCGCCTGCCGACTGTGGATTGATGACAGTGGTCGGAACAGAATTTACCGTTGGCGTCGCCATGTCCGAAATCCTCTGGAACAACTCGCTCCAAAGTTGTCGGAAAGGTGTTTCGAACTTCTTGCAAAATTAGCTTAGTTAATGGGGCTAATAGGCGTTTATTTCCGCCCGTCGAGAACTATTGCAATCAGAAAGTGAAAATTAATTATAGTGCTACTTAAGCGTGTGTGTGACGCGGCCCGTAGCATGGTGGTGTTCGACCACATCGATGTGATCGCCAACTTTGAAATTGCGCGATTTCAGCGCCAGCACGTTGACCTGCTGCCCGCTATCCAATTTGACTTGAACCGTCTCGCCGTCGGCAGCGTTCGTCTTCGAGACCAGCGGATCGATTTCGGTCACTGTGCCAGCAACTTGTGTGTTGCTGACCTGCAAATCGAAATTCTGATACTCGATCACGGCACCAAGGACGGCAAGAATGCCGAGGCCGATGCCAACCTTTTTCATGCGCTCGATGAGGATCGCACGTTCAAGCCGCTTCTTGGTGTCTTCGCGCATTTAACCGTTCACTCGCTTTTGAGTTTGTACCAGATCTGGCCCCAGGGCATGACCATCTCAGACACGTTGACTGTTTGACCAACGGCGATGCCGCTGGTTTGCGTCACCGCCACATCAATGATGCTGCCATCCACCAGCCGGACTTTCATAGTTGGCGATCTGAGCGGTTGGGCTTTCGATGCTGCGCCGCCGGCATCGGTTTCTGTTACGACGCCTTTAAGCACCGCGCGCTCACGCGAATAGAGATCGCGGGCCACGCCGAACATGACGCCAACGGCCAGCAACAAGAGGAACAATCCGATGGCTATCGTTTTTCCCATATCGGTTCTCCCCACACGACGGCGCTCCCAAGTAGCGAAACAACCGTCATGCCGCTTTGGCGTGCCCATCTACAAGGCGCACGATATCAGCCATGATGTCGTTGAGCTGGAAGTCCTTTGGCGTATAGACGGCGGCCACACCGAAGGCCTTCAGAGTCTTGGCGTCTTCGGGCGGAATGATGCCGCCGACGACGACGGGAACGTCATCGAGGCCTTCCTTGCGCATCCGCTCCATCACGTCTTTCACCAAAGGCACGTGTGATCCAGAGAGGATCGAGAGACCGACGCAATGCACCGCTTCATCGACGGCAGCGCGAACGATTTGCGCGGGCGTCAGGCGGATACCCTCGTAGACGACTTCCATGCCGGCATCGCGGGCGCGAACGGCAATCTGTTCGGCACCATTTGAGTGGCCGTCGAGGCCCGGCTTGCCCACCAGAAACTTGATGCGGCGGCCGAGTTTGTTGGAGACCGTTTCGACAGACTTTCGAACCGCGTCCAACCCGGCGCCATCGCGCGCAACAGCCGCCTGAGCGACGCCTGTTGGGGCGCGATATTCGCCGAAGATCTTGCGCAGCGCTGTGCCCCATTCACCCGTCGTGACACCAGCGCGCGCCGCTGCAATCGAAGGCTCCATGATATTGCGGCCTTCTTTCGCAGCGCGCTCAACGTCGGCAAGAGCGTGGGCGGCTGTCTTGGCATCACGCTGCGATCGCCAGGCTTTCAGCTTCTCGACTTGCTCGGCTTCCATCGCCGGATCGACAACCATGATGGAGCCTTCGCCGCCCGAGAGTGGTGACGGTTCGGTCTCGAGATACTTGTTGACGCCAACGACGACGAGTTCGCCGGTTTCGATCTGGCTCAACCGGCCCGTTCCGCTTTCGACCAATCGGCGCTTCATATAGTCGATGCTGGCGACCGCGCCGCCCAATTTTTCAATTACTGCCAATTCGGCCTTGGCTTCTTCCTTCAGTGCCGCAACCTTTTTGGCAATTTCCTTCGAACCGTCGAAAATATCGCCGTATTCGAGCAGGTCGGTTTCATAGGCCAGGATTTGCTGCATGCGCAAAGACCACTGCTGGTCCCACGGCCGCGGCAATCCGAGAGCTTCGTTCCAGGCCGGCAGTTGGACGGCGCGGGCGCGGGCACCCTTCGACAGCGTAACAGCCAGCATTTCGAGCAAAATCCGGTAGACGTTGTTTTCCGCCTGCGGCTCAGTAAGGCCGAGGGAATTCACCTGCACGCCGTAACGGAACATGCGGTTTTTTGCGTCCGTCACGCCGTAGCGCTCGCGCGTGATCTCGTCCCATAGTTCCACAAACGCCCGCATCTTGCACATCTCGGTGACAAACCGCATACCGGCATTGACGAAGAACGAGACGCGGCCCACGACGTTGCCGAATTCGGCTGGCGGGACTTCGCCCGAGGCTTTGACGGTATCGAGCACCGCAATGCCTGTTGCCAATGCAAACGCCAGCTCTTGTACGGGCGTCGCGCCGGCTTCCTGCAAGTGATACGAGCAGACGTTCGTCGGGTTCCACTTCGGTACGTTCTTGGTCGAGAACACAATCGTGTCCTTGATCAAGCGCAGCGACGGTTCCGGCGGGAAGACATATGTCCCGCGAGATAAGTATTCCTTGATGATGTCGTTTTGAATGGTGCCTGTCAGCTTGGTACGCGGCGCGCCTGTGTCGTCGGCTACGGCGACATACAGCGCCAGCAGCCATGCAGCCGTGGCGTTGATCGTCATCGATGTGTTCATCTGGTCGAGCGGTATGCCGTCGAGCAGCGTCCGCATGTCGCCGATGTGAGAAACCGGAACGCCGACTTTGCCGACTTCGCCACGGGCCAATTCGTGATCGGAATCGTAGCCGGTCTGGGTCGGCAGATCGAACGCAATAGAAAGCCCGGTCTGGCCCTTGGCCAGGTTCATCTTGTAGAGGGCGTTTGATTTCGCCGCCGTCGAATGACCAGCGTAGGTGCGGAACATCCAAGGCTTATCGCGTTCTGGCTTTGCCGCCGTTCCGCCAGCCTTTTGAAGGGGGGCAGCATGATGGGGAGCAGCGCTCTTTTTGTCAGACATAGGCACCCTCAAACGGAGGCAAGTTCAGGACAAGGCTTGCCTTGTAAGGTAACCTAGTGCCACCGCAATGCAAAATGCCAGTTCGCCGCGATTAGTGCTGGCCGGGAACGGGCGTGGCCGAGGGCGCCGTTGGCAGCTGCTCTAGTTTCCGGCGGGCGCTGAGGCGCTCCGACATCAGCACGGATATCCAAAGTGAGACCAGCACCAGCACCAGGGCACAAACGACGCCCACAGCTGACGCCACCACCACATTGGAGTCTTTGTCCTGCACGGCAATGACAAAATGGATACGGAATAGGTAGTTAGCCGCCAGTGCGCCAATGAGAAGAACAGGTGTGCAAACGATAGCTAAAGCCGTTGAATCCACCATTTCACGGATCAGCCAGAACGCTATGCCGACACAACTCAACGTCACGAAAACGGTGAATTCATCTACCGTCATGAGCGCTTCGAAGAGATCGGCCATGGCATCCTCAGCAGTCAGGCGTCGCCGTCGCAACGTGCGGACGCGGCCCCCAAAATATAGGTTGCCGCTGGTGAAGTGCGGCCAGCGTACCGCCAAGACTATATGAGGATCGTTAATGAGGTCTTGCAGGTTGTCTTTCGGCTGCCTGCCCTCTTCATTGCAGCGCAAAAACGTGCTTCATACTGCCACTCTGGCGGACGGTATGGTGCACGGTCCATAAAACGCGTTCAGGGGTCCCCTTAAACGGGGCTGGGTCGGGAGAGACGAAAACGATGGCGAGGCAATCAGCTACCACGTCAACAGCAACGGGAGCCGGGATGACTGCGCAAGAATTCGTGTCGGGTGTGGGCAAGAAGGACTTGTACGAAGTTGGGGAGATTCCGCCGCTCGGACACGTCCCCAAGAACATGTACGCCTGGGCCATCCGCAAGGAACGCCAGGGCGAGCCCGATACAGCGATGCAAGTCGAAGTCGTACCGACATGGCAGCTCGACAGCCACGACGTGCTGGTGCTGGTGATGGCAGCCGGCGTCAATTACAATGGCGTTTGGGCTTCACTCGGCACGCCCATCTCCATGTTCGATGTCCACAAACAGCCCTATCATATAGCCGGATCGGATGCGTCCGGCATCGTTTGGGCCGTTGGCTCAAAGGTCAGGCGCTGGAAAGTCGGCGATGAGGTGGTGGTTCACTGCAACCAGGACGACGGCGACGACGAAGAATGCAATGGCGGCGATCCGATGTTTTCGACGAGCCAGCGCATCTGGGGCTATGAAACGCCGGACGGGTCATTCGCCCAGTTCTGCCGCGTGCAGGACCGTCAGTTGCTCGAGCGCCCAAAACATTTGTCGTGGGAAGAAAGCGCCTGCTACACGCTGACCCTCGCCACCGCATACCGCATGCTGTTCGGCCATCGCCCGCATGTGCTGCGACCGGGCCATAACGTTCTTGTTTGGGGTGCCGCTGGCGGCCTCGGTGCCTTCGCGGTGCAACTCTGCGCCACGTCAGGTGCTAACGCCATCGGCGTCGTGTCCGACGACGATAAGTTCGACTTCGTCCGGCAACTGGGTGCCAAAGGCGTCATCAACCGCAAGAAGTTCAACTGCTGGGGTCAGCTGCCTAAAGTCAATTCGCCTGAGTACGCAACATGGCTTAAGGAAATGCGCAAGTTCGGCTCCGCCATTTGGGAGACGACCGGCAAAGGCGTCAACGTCGATTGCGTCTTTGAGCATCCAGGCGAGACGACGATCCCGGTCTCCGTTCAAGTCGTCAAGCGCGGCGGCATGGTCGTCATTTGCGCCGGCACCACCGGCTATAACTTAACGATGGATGCCCGCTATTTGTGGATGCACCAAAAGCGCGTGCAGGGGTCGCACTTCGCCAACTTGCAACAGGCGTCGCAAGCCAACCGCCTCGTTATCGAGCGGCGCATCGATCCGTGCATGTCGGAAGTTTTTTCCTGGGAGCAGATCCCCAAAGCCCATATGCGCATGATGAAAAACGAGCATAAGCCCGGCAACATGGCAGTGCTGGTTTCGGCGCCGACCACAGGTCTTAAAACGATCGAGGATTGCATCGAAGCCTCGAGCCGGCGGACCTAGCAGCCGCAATTTCGCACTAAGATTTTAAGGCGCGGCGGCTTCCGGTCCCGCGCCTTTTCTTTTGGCGCGGGCATTAGCTTGGCGACGCAATACCAGCGGCGGCGTTCTGTGCCGCTTCCCGCCGCATGCGTTTGACTTCAATGATGCCGCGATTGAGCTCCGCGCCCAAGAGAACAGTGATGGCCGTGAATTGAAAAAAGATCATGGCAATCATCAGCTGCGATAAGCCCGCATAAAAAAGCGAGTAGTTTGTGTAGGCCAGATAGTTCGACCACAGCGTTGCCAATGTCAGCCACAACGCAATCGACAGCAGCACGCCCGGCCAAACGTCTGCAAAACGGCGGCTTCCCGCGGCCAGCCAAATATGAAATGCGAAGAGCTGGACAGCAATGACAACACCGGCGAGGCCATAACGCGACAATGGTCCGGGCCAAGTCGCCTCAAGCATTTTTAAGCTGGAGCCAATCCACGTCGTATCAAGAACGCTTTTGGCCCACGCCGGTTGAAAGCGCTCGGCAAGGGCCGGTCCAACAACGACCGCCCAGGTTAAAAACAGCGTTGAAACCGCGCTGACGAAGACGAACATCATGCTGATCAGAACGCACAGCGGATAGGGCCGGGTCTCGTGCACGCGATATGCGCCGTTGAGCGCAGCGCGCAGCGTCTCGATGGCGCTCGTGGCAAAGAACAGCGCCAAGAAACCGCTGAGCGTCAGCAGGTCGATGCGGCTGTTGCCCATAACGGCGTCAACTTCGGGCGAGAGGCCTTCAGCGACGGGGCGCGGCAGTATGTTGAACAACTGGCCAATGGCCTGATCCGCCAGCTCGCGGCCGCCGAAGATCCCCGACAAAGCCCCCAGGAAGATGCAAAAAGGAAACAGCGACAGGATGAACGCGAACGCGACAGCGCCCGATAGCGCAAAGCCAGAGTGCTCGTACACCC
>JAYUCQ010000020.1:0-6580 GCA_043740265.1 Hyphomicrobium sp. | reverse complement strand
CATGGCTATTCAACTCAAATCGATCCCAGAAACCGCGGACTACGGCGAGAACCTGCAGCCGGGCGAGCGGCGGCCTGCCAGCTATGCCGCCAGTGGGGTCGCGAGCCGGGGGCGGATGCATGCTGAGCCCGAATGCACCACGCGCAGTCCGTTTCAGCGCGATCGCGACCGGATACTGCATTCGACGGCCTTTCGCCGGCTGACCTACAAAACACAGGTATTTCTGTTTCACGAGGGCGATCATTACCGTTCCCGCCTGACACACTCTCTTGAAGTCGCGCAAATCGCCCGCACGATTGCGCGACAGTTGCGGCTCGATGAAGATCTGGCTGAAGCGCTGGCACTGGCTCATGATCTCGGTCATTCGCCCTTTGGTCATGCCGGTGAACGCGCGCTCCATAACGCTATGCGCCCCTTTGGCGGTTTTGATCACAACGCGCAGTCGGTGCGCGTGGTGACGAGCCTTGAGCGCAAGTATCTCGCCTTCGACGGTCTGAATTTGACATGGGAAATGCTCGAGGGTCTCGTCAAACACAATGGCCCTGTGCTGGACCCCAATCACCCGGTTGCGAAGTCAGTGCGCCGCGTTGAGACGTGGCAGTCACTCGATCTTAGGAGTTGGGCCTCTGCCGAAGCGCAGGCAGCGAGTCTGGCCGACGACATTGCCTATCTCTCACATGACGTGGATGACGGATTGCGCGCCGGGCTGCTGACCTTCGGAGCATTGGCGGCGGCACCCCTCGCAGGCTCAATCTCTTCAAGTGTGATGCAACAAGCCTCCGAAGCCTCCGGCGGCCGGGCGATCTACGAAGTGACCCGCCGCATGATCACGGCGATGGTTGCTGATGTCGTGTCGGAATCTCGCTTGCGGTTGCGTGCGCTGAAGCCCGGCTCACCTGACGACATTCGCGGCGCGGGTAACGCCGTTGTCGCCTTCTCAGGAGAGATGGCGCGTGATCTAGCGGCACTCAAGGCGTTCCTTTTCGCCCACGTCTACCGCCATCCACGGGTACTGCACGTCATGGAAGGCGCGGAGAGCATTCTGGCGGACCTGTTCCACCGCTACCTCGATGACCCCAACGCCATGCCCGACGGCTGGGCTCGCGCTGCCCATGCGGCCGAACCTGCGCGACGACCACGGCTTGTCGCGGATTTCGCATCCGGCCAGACGGATCGCTACGCCATCGCCGAACACCGCCGTTTGTTTGCCGTGACGCCGGAATTGCGCTGACGGCGCGACACACTTCTCCTTCCCCCTTGTGGGGGAGGCCGGGAGGGGGGTAACCACAGGCAAAAGGGATTCCCCCACACTCTTTTTTCTCCCCTACCCTGACCCTTCCCACATGGGGAGGGGGACTTTGAGGAAATCAATGAACATTTTCGCTGACGTTGAAGCTCGCGTTGTTGCCGCTATCGAGGCGCTAAAAAAAGATGGCGTCTTGCCAGCGGATCTCGTCTTGCCGGCAATCGACGCTGAAGCTCCGCGCGACCCAACGCATGGCGATGTGGCTGTGAACGCGGCGCTGGTGCTCGCCAAAGCCGCGAAAATGAAACCGCGCGATATCGCCGAAGCCCTCAAAGCCAAGCTCGCCGTCGCCGAGGACGTCGAAAAGATTGATGTCGCCGGTCCCGGTTTCCTTAATATCACCTTCAAGCCGGAAGTCTGGCATGGCCTCGTCAAGACCATCCTCAAGGACGGTGAAAAGTTTGGTGCCGGTGGCGCAAGCAAGGGCGAGAAAGTCAATCTTGAATATGTTTCCGCCAATCCGACGGGGCCGATGCACGTCGGTCACTGCCGGGGTGCGGTGTTTGGCGACGCGCTGGCAAACCTCTTGGACTTTGCCGGCTACAAGGTGACGCGCGAGTACTACATCAACGACGCCGGCGGTCAGGTCGATGTGCTCGCCAGGTCGGCGTTCCTCAGATTTCGCCAGGCGCTGGGCGAAGATATTGGTGCCATGCCTGAGGGCTTATATCCCGGCGACTACTTGAAGCCGGTCGGTGCAGCTCTTGCGAAAGACCACGGCAAGACGCTGCTCGCGATGAAGGAAAGCGAGTGGCTGCCAGTCGTGCGCACCTTCACCATTGATCGCATGATGGACATGATCCGCGACGACCTTGCGGCGCTGAACATCAAACATGACGTCTTCTTTTCCGAAGCTTCGTTGACACGCGCGGGCACAGACAAAGTCAAAGCAGCGCTCGACGTCCTGCGCGCCAAAGGCCTTGTCTACGAAGGCACGCTTGAGAAGCCCAAGGGGCACGACGACGCGGAATGGGAGGACCGGACGCAGACGCTCTTCAAATCAACCGAATTTGGTGACGATGAACACCGCGCCATACAGAAAAGCGACGGTAGCTATACCTACTTCGCTGGCGATATTGCCTATCACTACGACAAGCTGCAGCGCGGCTTTTTGCAAATGATCAACGTCTTCGGCGCCGATCACATTGGCTATATCAGCCGCATGAAGTCGGCCGTTGCCGCCCTGTCAGACAAAAAAGCCAGCCTCGACATCAAGGTCGTCAACCTCGTCAAGCTCTACAAAAACGGCGAGCCGTTCAAAATGTCGAAACGGGCGGGCACGTTCGTCACGCTCCGCGACGTCGTCGATGAGGTCGGCCGCGATCCCGTCCGCTTCATGATGCTCTACCGGAAGAACAACGAGCAGCTCGACTTCGATTTCGCGAAGGTTACCGAGCAGTCGAAGGACAACCCGGTCTTCTACGTCCAATATGCTCACGCCCGCGCCGCCTCGATTTTCCGCAATGCGGCAGAGCAGATGCCAGCCCTCGACCTATCGTGGAAAGCTCTTGAAAAAGCTGATCTTTCAATTCTGACGGATCCGGGTGAACTGGATTTGATCAAGCGCCTCAGCGCTTTCCCGCGGCTGATAGAGGGTGCGGCAAAGGCCCATGAACCGCACCGGGTGGCGTTCTATCTCTACGACCTCGCCAGCACGCTGCACGGCCAATGGTCAAGAGGCAATGATTCGCCACATTTGCGATTTATCCAATCAAATGACGGGCTTGCAACACTGGCACGACTTGCGCTCATCGCCGCCACAAAGTCGGTGATAACCTCGGGACTGAACATTCTCGGCGTCGAGGCGCCTGATGCGATGAGATAGAGTCGCGATTCGAAGATGAGCACAACGCGCTGTCGGTGCCGCGTTTTGGTTTGAGGGGTTATGACGATGTCGTCGCTGAACGGTTTTAATGGTCAGCAAGCTGGCAGGCCCGCAGCCCGTCCTCTCGCAGAGCAGCCCCAGGGCGCTCCTACACAGTCGCAATGGCCCCAGCATCCACAAGCAGCGCAACCGGGCCAGTGGGCTCAGCAAGTTGCACAGCAAGGGTACGCACCGCAAGGCTACGGTCAGCAGTATGCTGCCGCCGCCCAGCCGCAGGGTTATGCCGCACCGCAGGCTGCGCCCGCTTCACCCTACAACGGTCTGGCGGCCAGCAGCGATCCCTACGCACCGAATTTTGAACCGTACGCCGCAGCACCTATCGCTCCACAGCGCGCGGCGCAGCCAGGATATCCTCCGCAGGGCTATCAACCGCACGCCGGACAGCCTTACGCGCAGCAGGGCTACGGCGCGCCGGACCCGCGCGGTCAGCCAGCCCAGTGGCCGGCACAAGCGCATCAGGCCATTCCGCAACAGGCCAGTCCGCAACAGGCCAATGCGCAAACGGCTGCCGGACGTGGCTTTGATGTTAGCGGTTATCTGCCGCAGCAGGCCCAGGACCCGCGTCAGCATGACTCCGAGCCGATGCTGTCGGATTGGAGCAATGGTCAAAACAATGGTGCTCAGGGATACGATTTCGGCGACCCTCGCGGTGGCGCGACAAACGACATGGGCTTTGCTCAGGCCTCCGGCGGCGAACTAGAACAAGGCTACGACGACGAAGGCCAGGAGTATGAAACCGAAGAACCGAGCCGTGGCCGTCGCATGAAGATGATCGCGGCTGCGCTCGCCGGTGCTATCGTTTTCGGGGCTGGCGGCAGTTACGGCTATAAAACCTTCTTTCACGGTGGAGCCGCTGGCGATCCGCCGATGGTCAAAAGCGCAAACGAGCCGTCCAAGACCAAACCTGCTGACGCTGGCGGCAAACAATTTGCCCACACGGACAGTAAAATTATGGGCCGTCTCGGAGATGGTGCTGCGCCCGCTGCAGGTGATGTCGACGTCAACGGCACGCGAAAAGTATCGACGTTGGTTGTCGGCCGTGACGGCAGCATACAAGCGCCTGCCGCCGCACTCGCTGATGCGGCCCCTGCGGCTGCAACAGCGCCCCCAACCGACTCTGGTGTTCCTGGCATGATGGTCGTTGACGCGCTTGGCACAAAAACCAAATCTGTCGCCACCACTGTTGCAACTGCGGCCGCAGATGCTGGTCGGCAGGTCGCGGCGGCAGCTCCATCACCGCAGAAACTCGTCGTAGCACCGCCTGCTGCGGTTGCGCCACCAGCCAAGCCTACGGTCATCGCCAATGCATCGCCTGATGCAACCGGTAGCATTGAACCTCGTGCTGCCGCGCCGGTCGTTAAAAAGGCGGCCAAGAAGGTCGCCGCTGCCGCTCCAGCCGTTGCCAATGATGCGGCACCGGCTGCTGCAACGTCGGTCGCAACGGGTGGTGCCAGTGGCTTCGTTGCTGTGCTGGCCTCCGTGCCGCAGTCCGCAACGAGCCGTATGGACGCCTTGAAGCGGTTCGCTGATATGCAACAGAAGTATGGCAACGTACTCGGCGGCAAAACACCCGATGTTGCAGAAGCCAAATTGGGCACCAAGGGTGCTTATCATCGCCTCGTCGTCGGGCCTCCGGGATCAAGAGAGCAGGCAAGCGCTGTCTGCTCGCAGTTGAAAGCGCTAGGCTATGCGGATTGCTGGGTCACGTCTTACTAGTGACCTCAAGTCTTAGAGTTCGTTTGTTTTTGGCCGGCGCCGCGGGTGCCGGCCTTTTGCTTTCCAGTAGCGCCGTGAAAGGGTGCGAATTCAAAACATGACTGCGGCTTTGATCACCGGCCTTTCCGGCGCGACGCTGACCAGCGACGAGCGCGACTATTATCGCGATGTCCAGCCGGCAGGCGTCATTTTATTCCGCCGGAATGTTGAGAACGCGGCCCTTGTGAAAGCTCTTGTCGATGACGTTTGCGCCGCGATTGGCCGTGACGATGTTCTGGTTTTGATTGATCAAGAAGGTGGCCGGGTGCAAAGGCTCCGGGCACCTGCAGCGAGCAATCTGCCGCCAGCCGCAGCCTACGCATCGCTTTATAGCCGTGATCCCGAGCTGGCGAGATCATCGGCCTATTCGGTCGCCCGCCTCGTTGCTGAAGAGCTTCGCGGATTTGGCATCAACACCAACTGCGCCCCGGTTCTCGACGTTCCTGTGCCCGGCGCGCACGACATCATCGGCGACCGGGCGTTTGGTGCGCTACCGCATCAGATCATCGATATCGCCGGCGAAGTCGCAAAGGGCTTGATGGCAGGTGGTGTTGTGCCCGTGATCAAGCATATTCCAGGGCATGGCCGTGCCACGGCAGACAGCCATCTTGATCTCCCCGTTGTTTCAACAAGCTACAACGAACTTTCGCGCACGGATTTCGTGCCCTTCAAAGCTCTGGCGCACATGCCGGCCGCGATGACGGCGCACGTCGTCTACTCAGATCTTGATGCGGACCACCCCGCGAGCACATCTGCGAAGGTCACGCGCGACATCATCCGTGGCGATATCGGTTTCGACGGGCTGTTGATGAGCGATGATTTGAGCATGAAGGCGCTCATGGGTCCGATGCGTTCGCGGGCTGAAGCGGTTTTGCGAGCCGGTTCAGATGTCGCACTTCATTGCAACGGCGACTTGTCTGAGATGCGCGCGGCGGCAGAGGGGGTATCGCAGCTTGCCGGACCGGCTAAGGCCCGATTCGACCGTGCTTTCGCGGTGACACGAAAGTCCGAACCTTTCGACGCTGAAGAAGCAACACTGCGGCTTTCATCATTGATGCACCAATCGGCGCAGCAGGCCTGAATCAGTGTAATAGTCATTCTCAGATCGATGACGGCGAGCAAACACTTCAGATGACGATCGAACCGCAAAAGGGCCGGGACGCAGAACCATCGGGCTGGATTGCACCCAGCATCGATGACCTGCCAGCGCGTGCCGACGCGTTTGTGGTCGATATCGAAGGTTTTGAAGGACCGCTCGATCTGCTGCTTGCCTTGGCCCGCACTCAGAAAGTCGATATCGCCAAGATTTCAATTCTGGCTCTTGTTGACCAGTATCTGGCATTCGTTTCCGAGCTTCAAAACGTCAAACTCGAAATCGCGGCTGACTATTTGGTGATGGCGGCTTGGCTCGCTTATCTAAAGTCGCGGTTGCTGCTGCCGCGCGACAAAGAGGATCCCGATACCACAAGCGCTGAAGAACTGGCGCAGCGATTGGCGTTCCGCCTCATGCGTCTCGACGCGATGCGCAATGCGGCGGCGCAATTGATGACGCGCAAGCGCCTTGGCCGCGATGTTTTCGAACGCGGTCTTCCTGAAGCCGTCAAGACCACGCGCGACACAACGTACACTGCTGA
>JAYUCQ010000019.1:0-6581 GCA_043740265.1 Hyphomicrobium sp. | reverse complement strand
GGGCGGCGCGCGCCGAGGTGATGACATCAGCAGGCGTCAGTCCAAGCGCGGTCAGCCGGTCGAGCTTCGGCTGGATCTGGATTTGGCGGATCGCGCCTCCGTAGACCGTGACACGGGCGATGCCGGGAACCGCAAGTAATCGTGGCTTGATGGTCCAATCGGCAATATCGCGCATCGTGAAGGGATCGAGGACGTCCGATATCAATCCGATTTTCAAGACGTCCATCGTGCTTGACGTCAGCGGGGTTAGCTTTGGAGTCGCAACGCCGACCGGCAGCTTGCCGGTGAGGGTCGCGAGGCGCTCTGCGATGCCTTGCCGCGCAGTTTGGACGTCAGCGTCCTCGTTGAACGTGACGAGGACGACGGAGAGGCCGTAAACAGATTCTGATCGGGCCGCCGAAATTCCAGGTGCACCGATGATGGCGGATTCAATTGGCCGCGTCACGATCTGCTCGACCTGCTCGGGGGCAAGGCCCGGCGCTTCGGTTTGGATCGTTACCTGCGGCGGTACAAATTCCGGAAAAACGTCAAGGGGTGCGCGCATCGCCAAGAAGACGCCGGCCAGCAGCCACACAACCGAAAGCAGCGCGACGATTATGCGGTAGCGGATGGATAAGCGGATGAGCGCGTTCATGGGGCCGCCTAGTCCGGGTCTTTGTCGTTCGATGACGCGGCTTTGGTTCTGCGTTGGGCGGCATCACTGCTTTCCGATTGGCCGGATTTACCGGGAGTTACCGTGGCGCCATCCGTTGCGTTCTTGTCCGGCACCTCGGCAGGCTTTTGGGATGCTTTGTCGTCCGCGTCGCCCGGTTTTTGGTCTTTAGCAGGTGCGGACGGATTGTGAGCCCCGTCATCGTCATCATCGGCGTCGCCAGGGTCCGCCTCGCGGGCGAGCAATAGTGAAGCACCGCGCACGACAACGCGCGTTCCGGCCGTAAAGCCTGAGGTCACCAGATAGCCGTCGGCGAGGGGAATTTCGAGGCTTACCGCGCGACGCTCGAATTTCTTAGGTGCCGTCTCGACGAAGCACCAGGACTCTCCAGCAAATATGACAATCGCGGAATTAGGGATGATGACGCCGGAGCTGGTTTGCGTTCCATCAGCCATAAGCCGGGCGCGATCACCGGGGCGCAGGCCAGGTCCGGCATCAATGACACCGAAATACGAAACGCCCGGCATTGACTGATTGCCGGATGGCGCATCCCAAAGTGTTTTAACTGGCGTGCCGTCACCGCCAGAGAGTGGTGCGACGCGGACATTGCGTGGCATCTCGTTGTTGAGATTTGGAAAATCCAACCGGACCAGGGATTGCGTGCCCGCGCTCAATGCGGTGATCAACTTCTCCCGGCTGGCGGCTTCCAGAAACGGCGCGTCATCGCCCCAAGTCTGTTTGAGGCGCGTCTCAAGCAGTTTGACCTGCGTTGCGTCAGTACTGGCTAGGCGTTGGGCGTTTTCAACCGTCTGCCGCGATAGCGCAGTCGTGGATTTGTAGCGCCCGGCAGTTCCTGAACTGAAGCCTGAAGAAATCGTCGCGGCCCGCAGATCGGCATCGATTTGCAAGAGCGCGTCAGGATTGAGGAGCGTAGCAACGCCGGTCAAGCTTTTGGCACCGTCCGCCGCTTTGAGTTCAGCAGTCTGAGCAACAGCCGGCGGCTCTGATTTCTTCTCTTGCCCTGATGCCTCTTCAGAGCGTGGACGTTCGCAACCGCCAAGAGCAATCGCGGCCAAAAGGGCGTACAACGCAAACTTAGGTTTGGCCTTCAACGGGCATTCCTCGTATCCGTGCCGGGCACCATTTATGTGCCGCGCCGGAAAATTTTCGGACTAGGTGATTAGAATGCCTGAACGTTCCGCCTCAAGCCAGATTTTTCGTATTCGCGGTAAAGGCGGCAGGAATCCTATTGGATCAATCACCTGCCGCATGTTTTGGAGTAGATGAACAGCCCTTCTATTTGGGGAGCCGCGCGCCTCATTTTGCACGTTAACGCCAACCTGCGAGGATGCGGGACGTTCCCTAAAATGAAGTCAAAATATTTTGAAACAAAGAGCCTGCTGCCGCCGTATTCCACCCTGCAAGCCGGTGTAGACCGGATCGAAGCCCGTGCCGAGGGTGCGGGTTGTTTGCTTTGTTCAAAATACCAACCGGAGAAGTCAACATGAAGATTTCCGTCAAATCAGGTGCCTCGGTTGCAGCTCTCGCAGCCGCGCTTATGCTCGCTGGCGCCGCTGCTGCTCCCGCCGCTGAAATGGCCGACGCCAAGGGTCATTGCATGGGTGCCAACACCTGCAAGGGCACGAGCGCCTGCAAGACCGCTAAGAACGCCTGCAAGGGCCAGAACGCCTGCAAGGGCACGGGCTTCACGGAATCGACGGCTGCCGACTGTGCCAAGGTTGAAGGCGCCAAGTTCGAAATGCCGGCACCGGCCGCGAAGTAAATTCGTCATAGTGCGGCCTCTGCTGGACATTCAGCGGGGGCCGCGCTTTATATTCGGGGCAATATATTCGGGCCATTGAATTCGCAGAGTGGTTCGAGCGATAGGCGCATATCATGCTGACCACACCCGGCCCAAAGTCCGGCCAGAAAACAGGCATAATAACGTCGGCCAAGCGTATTCATAGCGAAGGTCCCGCCGGTGCCGCGGCACCAGGAGCAAACGATAAGCCACCCTACCTCGGCTTTGGTCTTGGTCTTAGGCCACAGCACTACACCGACATTCTGGATGGTGATCCGGCCATCGACTGGTTCGAGGTCATTTCCGAGAACTATATGGTGCCCGGCGGCCAGCCGCTAAAAATGCTCGATCGCATTCGCGCCCGCTACCCGATCGTCATGCACGGCGTATCGCTGTCGATCGCCTCGACCACGCCATTCAGCGAAACATATCTTGCCGGATTAAAGGCGCTTGCTGATCGCGTCGAGCCGAAGTTTGTCTCTGACCATTTGTGCTGGACCGGCGTGCACGGCGTCAATCTTCACGATCTTCTGCCGTTCCCCTACACCAAGGAAGCCTTGGATCACGTCGTTTCGCGCGTTCAATATATCCAGGACTACATGAAGCGTCCGATCGCGCTCGAAAACGTCTCGACCTACGTTCAGTTCGGCCATTCCGAAATGCAGGAATGGGAGTTCATTTCGGAAATGGCGCGGCGGACAGGTTGCTGGCTGATTTTCGACGTCAACAATGTCTTCGTCAGCGCCTTCAATCATGAATTTGACGCCTATGCCTTCATCAACGGCATTCCGGCAGACCGCGTGGTGCAGTTTCATCTGGCGGGCCATGAGCACAATATGACCCATATCATCGACACCCACGATGCCCTTGTTCCGCCCGAGGTATGGGAGCTTTACCGTGCCGCAGTGAAGCGTTTTGGCCGGGTTTCGACAATTATCGAACGCGATGATAATATTCCGCCGCTTGATGAGCTGGTCGCTGAGCTGACAATCGCGCGTAATATCGCCGTCGAGATGCTGCCCGAGCTAGCGGTCTGAAGCGTGCGGTGAGGACGAGAGCGTGACGCGGGCCTCAAACAAAGCGCTGGCGAGCAGCAAAATGCCAAAGCACAAGGCGCGTGGCGATCCGCCCGTTCAAGCCGCTGCGGCGCTCACCTTGAAAGAAATCCAAGCGCTGTTTCAGGACGCCATCTTGAACAAGGATGATCGCATTTTGGCGCTCGTGACAGACAATTCGCGAACGACACGCGAAACATTGTTTAGCGTCTACAAAAATGGCTACGTCGGGCGTCTCGTGGAAGTGCTCGGCAACGACTACGAGGATTTGCGCGCCTACTGTGGCGATGAGGCTTTCGACAGGTTGGCGCGTGCCTACATTGCTGAGCATCCCTCGCGGAACCAGAATGCGCGCTGGTTTGGTGCGAAGATGCCGGCGTTTCTAGCGGAAGACAAGCGCTTTGCCCGCCGTTCGCAACTCTCCGAATTGGCAACAATCGAACAAGCGCTCTCGAATGCATTTGACGCCCTTGATGCGCCACACGTCACACTGCAGACGCTGGCCGGTCATGCTCCTGATCTGTGGGGCAGGCTGACGTTTGTCCCGCATCCGTCTGTCACGCGGCTACAAATGACGACGAATGCTTTTGCCATCTGGCGGGCTATCAAGAATGGCGCGCCGCCGCCGCGCGTTAAAACCAAAATCACTGAAACGCTCGTGACATGGCGGCAAGGCACGATGCCGATGATCCGCGAAATGAACGCCGAAGAGACCATGATGTGGACGGAAGCCAGCCGGGGCGTGCGCTTTGACGTGCTCTGCGAACTGGCGGCGACATTTGATAATCCGGAAGAAGCGGCAATGCGCGCTGCAGGCTATCTGCAGGGATGGATTTCAACCGAGATGCTGACGTCAGCGGCACTCGCTGCAAAAGCCTCACCTGCCACAAAGCGTCCACTCCGCGTGCCGCAATAAGCTGCCCGCTTCGTGGCACGTCACCTCGTTATGCAGAATGCCGATGAATACGGCCATGGAAAATAAAGCGATGAAAAGCCGATGGCAGCAATAGCCACGCCGCCCGCTGTTTGGATGGGCTTTTGGCCACCGAGCGTTTTCAGCAGCGATATTCCATATCCCGCAGCGAGGAGTGCGGGAAGCGTGCCAAGCCCAAAGCCCGCCATGAATGTGCCACCGCGAGCGGCTGAGCCGGTTAGCGTTGCGGTGAATACCGCGCCGTAGACCATGGGGCAGGCGTTGGCACCCCACATCAATCCCAAAGCATATGGCGCAAATAGAGGCCAGCGCCGCAACGGCGCGACGCAGCTTTCGATTACATGCGACAGCAGCCCTGCGCTACGATCTAAAAGAGTTATCCGAGGCAGAAGCCCGGCCATGGACAGCCCCATTGCCATCATTGCGACCGCCCCGGCCCATTGCAGCGTGCGAAAACGTTCGGCGGTGGCGGGAGAGATGATCGTGGTGCCCAGAAACGCGCCCGCCAAACCTAAGAGCGCGTAGGTGCTTATGCGCCCGGCTTGCAGAAGAAGCAGCGTCACCATGCGATGACGCGGCGTCACTGGTTGCAGGAATAGCAGAGCGCTGCCGCAGACGCCGGAACACATCGCACCACAATGAAGAGCGCTCGCCAAGCCCAACGCCATGCCGCCCAACAGAACGGTTTCAATGCTGGCCATCGGCTTTTCCATCTGCGCTAGACTTTGGTAGATCGGAGTGAGCGGGCTCACCATCTTCGATCACGCGCCATCCAGCGCCTTCGAGATCGTCGAACTGGCCGTCGTACAGAGCCCACAAAAAAGCAGCGAGGCCGATCAACCCAAGCGAGAGTGCTGCAGGAATGAGCCACGCTAAAGCCGTCATGCCTGTTCACCTCCGCTGCGTCGAACAGGCACAAGTGTCAACGTCATCGTACGCAACCGGACGGCGTTTGCAGTCACTAAAATAGACGATGTCGACATCGCGAGTGCGGCGACCAAGGGCGTGACACGCCCCGACATCGCCAACGGCACGAAAGCAATATTGTAAAGAATTGCTATGGCGAAGTTCTGCAGTGCCATGCGATGCGCGGCTTTGGCGACTTTCAACGTCTCGACCACAGGTCCAAGCCGTTCGCCTTGAAACACTGCGTCGGCGGCGTTCTGACTAATATCGACAGCGGTCGCTGGCGAGAGCGAGGCGTGCGCCGTTGCGAGTGCTGGGGCATCGTTGAGGCCGTCGCCGACCATCAACGTGTGCCGGCCTTGCGCTTTCAAATCATCCAGTCGTTTGAGTTTTGCGTCGGGCCGCGCCCCGCCCTGCCAACGGTCGAAGCCTGCCGCACGGGCCGTTTGTTCAACGGCGTCAGGCCGATCACCCGAGAGCACTTCGACGTCATACCCCGCAAGCCTCAGCGCCGCGACCGTTGCAGCAGCGTCGGGTCGCAAGTGATCTTCGAAGCAAAATCCGGCTGGCTCTGTGCCGGGCTGAGCGTACCACAAGGAGGCATCGTTGCGGCGAGGCTGTGCCACGCCAGCCCAGGCGGCCGAACCTAAGCGCTCTTCGCCGCCAGCGGATGCAACTGCGAGCCCGGAACCTGCGACTTCCCGCACGCCCACGCGCGGTTCAATCAGCCAACCTCGATCACGGGCGGCCCTCACGAGCGCTTGCGCGTACGGATGCCGGCTCGAGACGGCTATCCGTGCTGCCGCAACAAACCTGTCATCGGCAACACTACAATCGCTCCGCAGGCGCAATTCTCCAGCCGTTAGCGTCCCCGTTTTATCGAAAACGATCGTGTCGACTTCGGCCAAGCGCTCGAGTCCGTCGGCGGCTTTGACGATTATCCCCTGTCCAAAAAGCCGGCTCGTCGCTGCAACCTGTACGGCGGGAACAGCTAACGCCAGCGCACATGGGCAGGTAATAATGAGCACGGCAATGGCGTAGGTGAGGGCTTGTTCCCATCCAGAACCGGCCAGCATCCAGCCAGCGAACGTCGTCAACCCCAGAATGTGGACGGCCGGTGCATAGAGCTTTGCCGCACGGTCGGCGAGGCGCACATAGCGGCCGCGGCTTTGTTCGCCGGCCAGCATGAGCCGCGCGATCTCGGCAAGCAGTGTATTGTCGTCACACGATGTT
>JAYUCQ010000018.1:0-2697 GCA_043740265.1 Hyphomicrobium sp. | reverse complement strand
CGGACGTCGATTATCTGATGCTGATCGACAAGGCGTATTTGGCTTCATACGCCTTCATTATCGCGGTATTGACGCGCGTGGTGACGACGTCGTGGGTTGGTGCGGATAGCAGCCATGAATTGGCGATTGCGCGTGGTGACCGGCGCTGGGCCGCGGTGCTTCAGGTCTGCTACTGGGGCCTGTTGGGCGCGTCTGCCGGATGGACACTGCTCCGTCACTACACTTAGAGTCGCGTGAGGCATTTGGCGATTGCGCTTTTGCAGGACCACTCGCGCCGCCGCTCTCTTGGGGAGGGTTTGGTGCGACAGCGCGAGCGCCCCTGCAGGCATCGTGCTTTAATCCTGTGCAACAGGATAAGGGCACGAAAGCCAACACGGGCGGCAGAGGAGCGGGGACCTCTGCCGCCCGTTTCCGATGCTGCCGCTACGCGACATTCTCGGAGACGTTTGAGACAGCCGGCAGAGTGCAGGCGGCGTCTCGAATTTTTATGTTCTGTGGCGTGCCGTGTCGCGGCTGCGTCAGAACCCTAGTGCGACACCCAGTGGTGAAACCGGATGGATGTCATTAGGAGGTCTTGACTGTCACCCCCCGGCGACTCTCGTCGATGAGTGGATATGAGGAGGTGATCGTGACGCTCTCATGACCGAAGTACGTTTTTCGTTTGGCCAAGAATTTTTTTCAAAGCAAACTTGAGCAAAAGAAACTGTAATATCAGCGCTTAGAGCATTTCACTTTTAAGCGGCTCTAAGCAAGGGCTGTGGCCAATCCTTGGCGCAATAATGACGTCTTCGGAGCGAACTGCGGCGGCCCACAGCGCCAGTGCTACAGCGCCAGTGCTATTGAGACGTTTGCAGCAGCGGGTAGAACGGAAGTGATGCTTGAATATCCTTTGAATGAAACGGTTTTCAGATGTGCACACTGCGATCTGCACGCGGGCGATGGGCAGTGGGCTTTTGCCGTCAAGAACACTGCCGCCATTGACGAAGCTTGGCGTCAGGCGCGCGAGAGCAATCCGCACTACTTCAATGGCGTCATCCATCTCATCGACTCGCTCGACACCGGAAATGACCGTTTGCGTGCACGGTTGCTGCGCACGGATTTCAAAAGCTATCTCTATTGGCGCCAAGCGGGCTTTCCGCAAACCGGCGTGCTCGACGCATTTGGATCGGCGTTGATTAGGTCCAGAGATGGCGCGATCATTCTCGGACGCCAACGCGCCGGTAACGTCAACGGCGGACTAGCGTATCTTCCGGGCGGGTTCATCGATGCGCGCGACGTTGGCCCAGACGGCCGCATCGCCATTGCAGAAAGCATTTGGCGGGAGTTGGCCGAAGAAACCGGATTAGGCGCTGCAGACGTAACGCGCCAGCCTGGGTTCTGGGTGACGCAAACCGCTGTCCACGTCTCGATTGCCGCTGCGTATCACACGGATTTGGATGCAGAAGCCCTAAAAAAACAGATTGAAAGTCACATCGCGCAAGATCCAGCGTCCGAGCTCACCGAGGCTGTCATCGTTCGAGGGCCAGCGGATTTGAGGGGACTGGCCATGCCGCCCTACGCCCGCGTGCTGTTGGCCGCACTTTTCACGCAGGCGACGTAGGCTCCGGAAACGAAAAAGCGCTTGGCGCTAGGCGGCGCTTGACGCATGGTGCCGCCGCTCATCGCCACCCGCCGCATTGGCCGAGGCGGTTGCGGGGGAGACAACGACGTATGGCGCTGACCTATCACATCCTTGATGTTTTTACCGAACGGCCGTTCGGCGGCAATCCGCTTGCCGTCGTCCTCGATGCCGACCGCTTAAGCGCTGCAGAGATGCAGGCGATTGCGCGTGAATTCAATCTCTCGGAAACAGTGTTTGTCCTAAAGCCGGCGTTGCCGGGGCACACGGCGCGTATCCGCATCTTTACGCCGACGCGGGAAATGCCGTTTGCCGGTCACCCGACGTTGGGCACCGCCATTTTGCTGGCAGAGCAGCGCATGCCCGCCGTCAACGGCGAAAGCGACGCCATCATCGCGCTTGAGGAAGAAGCCGGCAGCATTCGCGTTGGTGTCAGGTTGCGCGCAGGTGCAGCGCCCTTTGGTGAATTTGATGCGCCGAAGATAACGGCAGTACCTGAAGAGTTGGCGCAGCCGGAAGAGATCTCAGCAGCGATCGGATTGATCCCGTCGGAAATCGGTTTTGAAAATCACAAGCCGATGCTGCTGCGCGGCACGAGCGTTTTCGCGTTTGTGCCGGTTGCAAATCTTGAAGCGATGGCAAGGCTCCGGGTTGCGCCGAGCCACTGGGCGCGTGCCTTCTCGGATCGCGGTACGGATGGCGTTTATGTCTATACGCGCCAGTGCGTGCGGACGCAGTCGTCGTTTCATGCCCGCATGCTGGCACCCGATCTCGGTATTCCGGAGGACCCGGCAACCGGATCAGCGGCCATCGGTTTTGCTCACGTGATCCAGGCCTTCGACCAGGGCCCCGACGGCGCTCATAAACGGACGATTGAGCAGGGCCTTGAGATGGGCCGGCCAAGCACAATCCAGCTGGTATCGACCGTGGTTCGCGGCAAACTGGAGAGCGTCCGGATTGGCGGCGCAGCTGTCCGCGTGGCCGAGGGAATACTTAAGTTTTAACCGGTTCAGGCCGGGTCACGGGTGCTGCGCCAAACTTGGAACTTGATCTTCGTTAGCGTTTTCGGCTTATAGTCG
>JAYUCQ010000017.1:0-6596 GCA_043740265.1 Hyphomicrobium sp. | reverse complement strand
AATCGCCCGGCGCAAAATCGCCAGATCATGTCGCAATTGTGAAATCGGCAAAGACCCGCCTTGCTATTTTGTCACAAGATGATTGTCTCTGGCGGTTCCCGGGACGGATCATTCAATGGGAAGCCGTCGACTCTCGACCTTTGCAATCTGGCTGAGTGCCGCCGTCATACGCTCAATTCCGCGAAGTCAATATTCTTCGAACTCAAGTTTCCTCGAACTCAAGGATATGTCATGAAACGCGTGGTAATTCCGGTCGCACTTGCTCTGGGTTTGGTCGCGACCGCTGCTCAAGCTGAAGATGCCAGCTGCAAAAAAGTACGTTTCGCCGACGTTGGCTGGACCGACATTCAGGTTACGACAGGCACCGCCCAGGTCATCCTCGAGGCAATGGGTTACGAACCCGAGGTCAAGACGCTGTCCGTTCCCGTGACCTACGCTTCCCTGAAGAACAAAGATATCGACGTCTTCCTTGGCAACTGGATGCCAAGCATGACGGCCGACGTCAAAGCCTACATGGACGACAAGTCGGTTGAAACGATTGGCGTTAATCTTGGCAACGCCGGTTATGGTCTCGTCGTTCCGCAATACGTCGCAGATGCAGGCGTCAAGAGCCTGTCAGATCTTGCCGCCAACAAAGACAAGTTCAAAGGCAAGATTTACGGCATCGAAGCTGGCAACGACGGCAATCGCATTATCACAGAAATGATTGCCAAACCCGAGAACAAACTGGCTGGCTATGAGATCGTCGAAAGCTCGGAAGCCGGCATGCTGACCGAAGCTGAAAAGGCGATTAAAAATAAGGAATGGATTATCTTCCTTGGTTGGACGCCGCATCCTGTCATGGGTGAAATGAAAATTGCCTACCTTGATGGCATGGGCGATTCAGGCTTTGGCGCAGCGACCGTCAGCACCAACGTCCGGGCCGGATACGCCGCGCAGTGCCCAAATGTCGGAAAGCTGTTGAGCAACTTGAAATTCAACCTTGCCATGGAAGGCGCTATGATGGGACCTGTCTTAAAGGACAGCGCTGACCCGAAGGCGACCGCCAAAGCGTGGTTGAAAGCCAATCCAGATGCGGTCAAGCCTTGGCTGGCAGGGGTCAAGACGGCGGATGGCGGCGATGCCGCCGCGGCGGTGACGGCAGCCTTGGCGAAGTAAGCACGACAGCAAAACGAACTCGACAAAAGTGGAACGGCCGCCCATCGTGCGGCCGTTCTGGTGAAAAGCGGAATTCCTGCGTGATCGTTGGTCCGTTACACGGCCCGGGCTCGCGGCAGATGGTGCTAGGGAGGCAGTGATGGATCCTCTGACGCAGCTGGTCACCAGCTGGAAAATACCAGTCGGCCCGTGGGGCAAAGCCGTTATCGATTTTATCGTCACCTATTTCCAATGGCTGTTCGACGCCATAAAGGCCGCGCTGAATTGGAGTGTTGAGGGCACCTCGTACCTTCTGTTGCAAGTTCCCCCTGTTGTCCTCGCGCTCGTTCTCGCAGGCTTCGCGTACTGGCTGCAACGCTCCAAGTCTTTGGCGATTGGCGTGTTGCTTGGCTTTCTGTTCATCATCAATCAGGGGCTTTGGAAGGAAACAGTGCAAACCCTGGTGCTCGTCGTTGCGGCAACCGGATTGTCGATGGCGGCTGGCGTACCCCTCGGCATTTGGGCAGCACATAATCCGCGCGTATGGCGCGTCCTGCAGCCCGTGCTCGATTTGATGCAGACCATGCCGACGTTCGTCTATCTCATTCCAATTCTCATCCTCTTTGGGCTTGGTGCAGCACCCGCGCTCATCGTCACGGTCATATTCGCCATGCCGGCACCCGTGCGCATGACGTACTTGGGTTTGACCTCAATTCCGAAACCGATGCTCGAAGCTGGCGAGAGCTTTGGTGCCACAAAGCGGCAATTGCTTTGGAAGGTCGAGTTGCCGGCGGCGCTGCCCTCCATTATGGCCGGGCTGACCCAGTGCATCATGCTTTCACTTTCTATGGTCGTCTTCGCGACGCTGATCGGCGCACCGAGTCTCGGCAATCCAGTCAACAAAGCGTTGGCCAATCGTAACATTCCGCTTGGCATTGAAGCGGGCCTGGCGCTGGTCGTACTTGCAATTATTCTGGACCGCGCCCTTGCTGTGAAGTCGGGAGGCAAGAGATGACCATCGCTGTTGACTTCAAAAACGTCGATATCATTTTTGGAAAAGATATTCCGACGGCACTTCGCATGGTGGACGCAGGCGCAAACCGCGCCGAAATTCTTTCGAAAACAGGATCCGTCTTGGGCGCGGCGGGTGCCAGCCTGACTGTCAACGAGGGTGAAATCTCGGTTCTGATGGGGCTATCTGGCTCGGGCAAGTCAACGGTTCTGCGCGCTGTCAACGGCCTCAACAAAGTCGCGCGCGGCGAAGTTCTGGTCAAAGACGGCAACCGCATGGTTGACGTTGTCTCCTGCGACGCAAATACGCTGCGCCACATCCGGCAAAAACAGGTTGCGATGGTTTTCCAGCAGTTTGCTCTGCTGCCGTGGCGGACGGTGCGCGAAAACGCTGGCTTGGGTTTGGAGCTTGCCGGCGTGCCGGAGCCTGAACTGCGCGAGCGCGTCGACCGGCAATTGCAGCTCGTTGGTCTTGATAGCTGGGCCAACAAATACGTACATGAACTCTCAGGCGGAATGCAGCAGCGCGTCGGCCTTGCGCGTGCGTTCGCGACGGATGCGCCTATTCTGCTAATGGACGAGCCGTTCTCTGCCCTCGATCCTTTGATCCGCACGAAACTGCAAGACGAGCTCTTGCAGCTTCAAGCGTCCATCAAAAAGACGATCATTTTCGTCAGTCACGATCTCGAAGAGGCACTGAAGATTGGCAGCCGCATCACGATCATGGAAGGCGGGCGGATTGTTCAGTCCGGAACGCCGGAAGATATCGTACTCAATCCAGCAAACGATTATGTTCGCGATTTCATCGCCAACGTGAATCCACTTTCGGTTCTGACCGCCTGGAATGTTATGCGCGACGTGCGCGATCTGGAGAAAGCCGGGGACGGTTGGATCTGGCTCGACCGGCGGCGCACGACTAAATTCAAAATTGACGCCAATGGACAAGTCGAAGCGGCCGAAAGTAACGGTAAAAAGGCAACCTGGGTCTCATGCAGCGACGTTGAGCACGCCATCCCACCGGATACGAGCCCGGTGTATTGGGCGAGCCCCGGCACCAACCTCAAGACCGTCATTCTCGCCATGCACAAGTCTGGCACCGCGCCGCTGGCGCTATTCGAGGCCGACAACCGCTTCGTTGGTGCCATTGGCGTGCGCGATGTGCTGCAAGCTATTCTGCGCCGCAAAACCGAGACATTGTGATCGCGACGTTAAGCGCAGCGCAAGAAAGATTTTTATTTCTCGATCTTCACGTCGGAGAGCGGTTTGCTGCAGCAGGGCAGGAACATCCCCTGGTCAATCTCGCGCTGCCTGATCCCGCCTGCGTGCGTCATAGCTACTTCGCCCGAGAGCTTCTTGCTCTTGCAGGTTCCGCATAATCCCTTTGCACACGAAAACGGCAGACGCATTCCAGCGGCACGCGCTGCGTCGAGGATAAACTGGTCCGGCCCGCAATCAATGGTGCGGCCAGACCGGGTAAATTCGATTTTAAAGCTGCCTTCTGGAGTTGGAGCTGGGTCTGACGCCGCCTGAACCTCAGTTTCACTCGGGGGATGTCGCTCGAACGAGAAGCTTTCTTCGTGGTAGTGCGTCATGTCGAAGGCCGCATCCTGCAGCATGGTTTTGACGGCCAGCATGTACGGCTCTGGCCCGCAGCAAAAAATTTCGCGCTGAGCCAAGTCCGGCGCGAGCGAATGGAGATGCGCCAGGTTGAGTTGCCCCGAGGGACCCGTCCACGAGCTGTCGCCACCGTCCGTCTCGCATATGAAGCCAGTACGGAAATGCGCCATGCCCTGACTGATCATCGCCAATTCCTGGCGGAAGATAATATCCGGCGGTGTTCGTGCGCTGTGAACGAAAATGATGTCGTTGTCATCTCCAAGCGCGTAATGCGTGCGCGCCATCGACATCAAAGGCGTCACACCCGATCCGCCCGAAAGAAACAAATACTTGTCCGCCGGGTGATGCGTGCAACTGAAGTCGCCTGCCGGGCCGAGCGCTTTTATTCGAGAGCCCGGCTTTAAATTGTCATGTAGCCAATTCGAGACGACGCCGCCGGCCTTACGCTTCACTGTAATCGACAACGTATCTGGCTGCGTCGGAGCCGACGAAATCGTATAACAGCGATTGATCGCTTCGCCCCTAATCTCCAGCTCAAGCGTTATGAATTGACCTGGCCGGAACCTGAAAAGCCCCGGCGCTCGCGTGCGAAACAGGAAGCTTTTGACATCGTGCGTTTCTGCCCGCACATGACAGCAAATCAACGTGTCGTCCGCATCAGGGTCCCATTTTGGTGGCAGCGCTTCCCACAACGGACTGCGCAGCCGGCTTTTCGGACCCGTATCGCTCATAACCCCTCAACCTGTTGCCGCAATCGAACTGACCGTCGCACCCGCGCCGGCACCTGTCTCGGCCCGCAGACGCTTGAAATACCACGACATGAATTTTTCAACGAGTTCTTCCGTGTAGGGTGAATAGGGGCCGGGCACGTAGGCGCTGCTTTGGGATCCTGAGTGCGTCCGCTCGACGAGAGCGCCGTCTTGCTTATTGGTTGCATGCCAAACGGAACTCAATTCTTTCGGATCATAATCCTTACCTTCAACGGCATCTTTGTGCACCAGCCATTTGGTGCGCAGCAACGTATGCTCCGCGTCAATCGGCAATACGCTGAACGTTACGATGTGGTCACTCATGAAGTGATGCCACGAATTGGGTTGTGTCCAGAACGACAGCCCACCCAGATTTCTTTGCGTCAGATCGCCCAACAGTTTCTGACACGCGACCTTGCTGTTCATGGTTTGCGATTCACCGGCCTTGTCGAGCGGCAAGCGCTCAGTTCTAAAAGCCGTGGCGCGGGAATCCAACACGTCAATTTCGACTGACGGCAGCCCGCACGATTCCCAGCGGGAATGTTCCCGCTTTATGAGATCCTTGAAGGCTTTCACCTCACTAGCATTTTCCGGAGACGGCTGATATCCAAAACCAAATTCGTACAACGAAATTGTCAGTTCCGGATGATTGGCCTTGCAGTGATAGCACTCCCGGTTGTTCTCCATTGTGAACTTCCAGTTGCCGTTTTCGATCAAGTCTTCCTCAAACGCGACTTTACAATCAGTGATCTTGTGCGGCTGGATATAGGGTTCCATTTCCATGCGCATTTGTTCGAAATCAGCCGGCGGGTCATCGGCAAGGCATATAAAAAGCAGGCCGGCGACGTTGCCGACGTGAACTGTCTTCAAGCTGAACTGACTGCGGTCAAATTCGTCGCCCATATGCTCGTTATGTATCAACTTGCCGGTGAGGTCGTACGTCCATTGGTGATAGGGGCAAACAATGTTGCCGACGCTGCCCTTGATTTCATCACACAGACGCGCGCCGCGATGACGGCAGACATTGTGGAAAGCACGGATCGACATGTCATCATCGCGCACGACGACGACTGATGCCCGGCCCAGCGGCACGGTGAAATAATCGCCCGGCTCGGGAATATCCGGCTCGACGCCAACGTAAATCCAATGACGGCCGAAAATCGCCTGCATGTCGAGGTCGAAAATATCCTTGCGCTGATAAAACGGCGCCTCGAGAGAATATCCAGGGCGGCGGCGCGAGATCAGACTGCGGATTTCATTGGATATCTGCATGATTGGACCTCCGGCGCGACGATCTAAAAATCGATCAACTGATTTTCTCTGAGATAGGCCAGCATGACTTGTGCTTTGTCGACACAACTTCCTTCAATTACGACAAGCCCGCCTTTTGCCTCCTGAGCAATGGCAAATTTCAGCCGTTCGTGAGCTGTCATTTTTACCTCGGCCTTAAGAGGGATTGGCCGCCGTGTTTGCGGCGAGAGGATCCAATCGGGTGCCGTGCTGCCGATGGTGTTCGCGGCCGCCGGTGCGACCGTCACCGGCACAATGCGGCCGGATTGCCGACGCGCATCTGCATAGGTCAAGTGGAAGGGTGCGCGTGGATGCACGCTGAGAATGGCGGGCAAGTGTCCGGCGATAAGCCGCCGCTGGCCCTTGGGCAAAAATTGCGTAATGCGCACATCGTTGCCGTCAACGCCGGCGTCGAGAACGTTGGCGATCACCGGGCGATCGAGCGCGGCGGCCAGAGCGTAGGGCACCAGGCCGCTGCCGTTTCCGTTCTCTGTCCGGCTACCTGTGAGGATCAGATCAACGTTCTCCAAAGCGGTCGCAAGCACTGGAACAATGTCGTCTGGCGACGCGCATGCCACCGCTTCTACTGTCCCTGCGCCCTGTGCGAGATAGTCGTTGAGGGCTGCGTCGTACGGAACACCGGCGTGAACGACGCGCAGCGCATCACCGGCAATTTTCCGGCCAAGCGCCATCGCGATAGCGTCACCAGGGCAAGCACGTCCGGCACCACTTACCGGATTTCTGCCAACAGAAACCAGAACAGCAACGGTGAAGCTCGCCTTGCTCATGCGC
>JAYUCQ010000016.1:0-6599 GCA_043740265.1 Hyphomicrobium sp. | reverse complement strand
GTGTCGCTGTTGAGTTCGACATGCCATCCGCCGTCGGACGCAGCGCGGACGAGCACATCTGGTACCACAGGCTGCATCTGAACCGAGCCGAACTTCAGGCCCGGCTTAGGGTTCAACCGCTTGATCTCCTGGATCATTTCGGCGAGTTCATCCATCTCGGCGCCGACGGCTTTTTTGAGCGCTGTCAGATTGCGGCTGGCGAGCAAATCTAGATTGTCGAGGAGCCGCGCCATCAGTGGATCGAAGCGATTTTGATCCTTGAGCTGCAGCGTCAAACACTCAGCCAAAGAGCGCGCAAAGATACCAGGCGGATCAAGGGTTTGCAGCTTGAACAGGACGCCCTCGACCACTTCAAACGGCGCGCCGAGCCGCTCGGCCAGGCTTTCCAGACGCGGCGGGATGTAACCGGCTTCATCAATCAAATCGATCAGGTATTGGCCGATGAGGCGCTCGACGGGCGTCTGCAAAGTCAGGGAAACTTGTTCGCTCAAATGCGTGCGCAAGGAGACTTCACCGGCTGCTACGGATTCGAAATCGCCTTCGTCACCGCTATGATTGTGCATGCGCTGCGTGACACTGGCCCAGCTCATGCCGCTCTGGGCGCCGCCGGCATCTGCGTCTCCCGGACCCGTGTCCTGGAAAACGTTGCCGAAGTCGGCATCCAATCCGCCGGCATGGTCCTCAACCGGTTTGCGCAAATCCAGCCAGGAATCATCGGCTGCTTCGCCGCCGCCCGCTGGCTCTTCGACGGCCTTAGCGGGTGCGCTTTGTTCCTCGCGTTCGAGCAGCGGGTTGCGCTCCAGCTCGGCGTCGACGAACTCGCTCAGTTCCATGTTGGAGAGCTGCAAGAGACGGATTGCTTGCTGCAGCTGTGGTGTCATCACCAGCTGCTGGCCTTGCCGCATCTCTAGTCTGGGTGAGAGCGCCATGCGCTAACCTGCTGCTCCGTGTATAAAATACAGCGGCCAGGTATACTCAACGCGTGTTAACGAACATATCGCCGAGGTAGACGCGCCGCACATCTTCATTCGCTATGATTTCTGAAGGCTTACCTTGTGTCAGAACTTGACCATCATAGATGATATACGCCCGGTCGATGAGACTTAATGTTTCGCGAACGTTATGATCGGTTATTAATACCCCGATGCCGCGCTCGGTAAGGTGGCGTACCAACTGTTGAATATCGCCGACGGCGATGGGATCGATACCGGCAAATGGTTCGTCCAGCAACATGAATGATGGCCGGGAGGCCAGCGCGCGGGCAATTTCGCAACGCCGCCGTTCACCACCCGAGAGCGCCATTGATGGCGACTTTCTGAGCCGGGTGATGGAAAATTCCTCAAGCAGGCTATCGAGTTGTTCTTTGCGCTTCTTTTTGTCGGGCTCGACCAGCTCGAGCACGGCCATAATGTTTTGCTCGACCGTTAGCCCGCGGAAGATCGACGCTTCCTGCGGCAGATATCCAATACCGAGCCGGGCGCGCTGATACATGGGCAGCGTAGTGACGTTTTCTCCGTCAATTGTTATGCGGCCGGCGTCAGATGGAACGAGGCCGGTGATCATATAGAATACGGTCGTTTTGCCGGCGCCATTGGGCCCGAGTAGTCCAACAGATTCGCCACGCCCAACGGCCAAGCTTACGCCTTTGACCACCATACGTTTGCGGTAGGATTTTTTGACATCGTAGGCTGTCAGCCAGCCTTCGGCGCCGATGGCGTGCGGGTCGTCTGAGGCGGCCGGTGTTGCACGCGCCCGGCCCGTATTTGGAGACTGCGTTGTGACTGCCGCCCGCCCAGCGGTGGTTCCATTTGAACCCGTACGGTTCGACTTTGACCTGAATGGTAGAGCCTTGAACACCAAATGCCTCGCGATCGTCCGTATCAATGTAGCTGTAGTGTTGGACCAGGGCAGACCTCTGTCAAAACCCTAGTTTAACGTTTTTTGGAAGGCGCGGTTTCGGTTTGCCAATTCGGTGCACTGGCGCCTGCGTTAGGCTTCGGCACCTGAGCCTTCATGTCGTTGGGATAAAAAACCGCGCTCGGCCGGCTCGTTCCGGAACCCGACGATGTCGAAGCCGCTGTGGCGGTACCGTCGGGCGCAATTGTTGCAGCACCGTTGCTCGCTGAGGCATCACTGTTAATGGTGGCTTCTCCGGTCGTCATGTCGATCAATAGTTTCGTGCCGCGCACGATGTTCTTGCCCTGCGTCAACACCACGTCACCGCCCATGACGGCGGTATTGGCTTTGGGGTCGAAATCGGCCCAATCGCCGGTAGCGTTCTGGCCGTCTTTCGATGTGATCTGAACTTTTGTCTTGGCCCGGATATGCGTCAGCTGCGCGCCGCCGGGCTTGCCCGCTTCTGCGGTGGCACCGTTCAGCGCCGCCGAGCCAGAATAGGTTGCTGTCATTTCAGCGGCGCGAATAATAAAATCGCCTTGCACGGCATGCACATCACCTGTGAACACGGCATGCTTGGTGGTGTCATCGACGTCCAGCCGGGTTGCGTCGATCAGGACCGGCGCTCCTGGGTCGGTTTTGAACGACCCGCCGAATGCGATTCCCTGAGTTGGCGTTGCGGGCTTGGCGACGGGGGCCGTAGCGGACTGGGCCTGCTGCTGGAAATGCGCGCTGATGCGGCCGCCGAGGCTCGAAGCGCCGGGCGCGGTCAATTGCATTTTGTTGGTGCCGCGGTTGAACACCAGCCGCCGGCCTTTCAAAATGTTCAAGCCCTGGGTCAACACCACGTCGCCTGACAGCAGAACGGTATTGGCTGTCTGATCGATCTCGGCTTTGTCAGCGGTGGCGCGCTTATCCGGCAGTTGCGTCATGACGACCTCGCCGTCGAGAACGGCGGTTTGGTTCACGGCATCAAAATCCGCGTTCTGGCTTGTGACCATATCACCGTTGGCCTGTTTCAGTGTGACCGGGTTCTTGGCGACCATGCGCTTGACTTTGCTGCCAGTCGCCTCGGCACCGGGCTGTGGCGTTGCCGAACCTTCATAGCTGACTTCAAGCTCGGGCGCGGTGAGCGATGCGCCGTCCTGCGTCGCCGTAACTGAGCCGGTAAATAGCGCGATCTTGGACGCGTCGTTGATGTCTAAGCGGTTCGAGGTCACGTCCACCGGTGCCCCGGATTTTCCAATTAATTGATCGGGTGCGGCGGCTTTAGGCGGCGCGCCGGGCGCTTCAGGGTGGCCATTGAGATACGTGCGGACATTGTCGACGAAAGTGTATTCCTTCACCTTTTGCCGCGCGGTCATCTGGTTGGCGTTGATCTTGCCGGCCTCCATCGTCACTTCCACCGGCTGATCGGAGGTGATGATGTTTTCTTTCGTTTGAACAGTCGCTCGCGTCAGGTGCGCCTTCATGCCGGCGTCACCGGTGACGTCGATCGCGTCATAGAGTTCGAGAATGTTGGCCTTGTTGTCGAACGTACCGCGCTTGGCCGTCAGTTCGGTTTTTGCCTTTTTGGCGTCTGTCAGCTCACCTGTAATGATGTTGAGTTTGATCAGGTTTAAGTTTTTCAGATCCTGTAGCGCGGTTTCGGCCTTTACCCAATATCTGCCGCCATCTTTGTTGAAGCCTTCGTAGTGCGGATTATTCATCGCTAGGTTTTCTGGAATGATGTTTGGGATTTCGAGAGCCGGAATACCGGCACCCCAGCCCATCATCTTCAGCACCGAGAGGCCGTAGAGTCCGAAGACAGCAATCCCCGCGATAGGCAATCCAGCCTTCAAAATGCGCACGCGTTGCGAGTGGCTTTTCGCTGAGAGGCGGTTCAGGGTCCGGTCACCGGCCAGCACAATGCCGCGTGAGCCCGCGCGAGCGGACACGGAGGTGACGGTGCTGTCACGTGTCATTGCCATCTGGACCAAAGAGCGTTTTGAACCCCCGAAAACAAGGGCAATCTCGCGGCAAATTGGGGAGAGAATGGGACTGCGGCGCGCGAATAGTGCTTTTGGTCGCGTTTCGTCGCGATTTCAAGGTCAAAGACCGGCAGCGCTTTGCCCTAAAACCACTCAATGAGCGAAAATATCGACTTCGCCAAAGCCGGCGAGATCGAGCTTTGCCCGTGTCGCTAAAAACGCAAATGCTGCGTCAGCCAAACCGGTCCGGCCCTCGCGCGCCAGCATGTCGTCCAGGCGTGCCTTGAGCTTGTGGAGATGCAGCACATCAGATGCGGCATAGGCCAGTTGGCTTTGAGACAGCTCCGTTGCGCCCCAATCCGAGCTTTGCTGCTGTTTGGATAGTTCGATGCCGAGCAATTCAGCCGACAAATCTTTCAGGCCGTGCTTGTCCGTATAGGTGCGCACCAGTTTCGAGGCGATCTTCGTGCAGTAGACAGGCGCCGTTTCAACACCGAGATATTTGTCAAGTACGGCGACGTCGAAGCGGGCGAAGTGAAAGATCTTCAAAATCTTCGGATCGGCAAGAAGGGCTTTCAAGCGCGGCGCGGCGTAGTTTTCGCCGTCGAATTGCACGAGATGGGCGACGCCGTCGCCGCTTGAGAGTTGCACGAGGCAGAGCCGGTCGCGGTGCGGATTGAGCCCCAGCGTTTCGGTATCAATTGCCACGCCCTTCGGAAACTTCAATCCCGCAGGCAGGTCACCCTTGTGGAGCTTGATTGTCGTACCGGCCATGAGCGGCCTCCTAACGTGCATGGAAAAGAGGCGGCCAAAAACTGGGTGCCTTTTTACGGCAAGAAACGGCCGGGCGCATCAATAGCATCATCTCAATTTCTGACAAGTGTTGGCCGCCGCGTTGCTGAGGTTGCAGATATCGGATGGAAATGCGCAAGATGCGAGGTCGTTTAAGTCATTGAGCCCTAAATCTGATGCGCCTTCCGACAGTCAGGAGATTTCATGACTAAAGTACGTGTTGCAGGGTTTGGAGTATCGCTGGATGGATTTGGAGCCGGGCCAGAGCAGAGCCTGCAAAACCCGCTCGGCACCACTGGGCCGGAGCTTTTTGAATGGTTTTTTCCCACTCGGACTTTTCAAGAGATGCACGGGCAAGAGCGCGGTTCGACCGGTACTGACGATGATTTTGCCCGTCGTGCGATGCAAGGTTTTGGCGCCTTTATCCTGGGCCGCAATATGTTTGGCCCAGTGCGGGGAGATTGGCCGGACGATCAATGGAAAGGATGGTGGGGTGACAACCCACCCTATCATTCGCCGACCTTTGTACTGACGCACTATCCGCGACCACCCATCGAGATGGCGGGTGGCACGACGTTCCACTTTGTGACCGAAGGCATCGACGCGGCGCTGCGTTTGGCCCGCCAAGCCGCCGGCGGACTTGACGTGAAAATCGGCGGCGGTGTTTCGACGGTGCGCCAATATTTGCGTGCCGGCCACATCGATGAACTGCATTTTGCCTTTTCGCCGGTCATGTTAGGCTGCGGCGAGGCTCTGTTTGAAGGCATTGACCTCAGAGCAATGGGCTATCGCGTCACTGCCAAGACCGCTACTGAAAAAGCAACGCATATCATATTGGGCCGATAGCATGTTGAGCCGATAGCCAGGCGTCACTAGATTCAGTTGTTTAGCCGTGTGGTGCCCGAAAGAGGACTCGAACCTCCACGCCTTGTGAGCGCTGCTACCTGAAAGCAGTGCGTCTACCAATTCCGCCATCCGGGCATTTCAGGAGGAGTTGAGGTAAAGCCAGCGGGCCCGGAAGTCAATTGCGGTCTCTTGAACGCCACGAGAGCGCCGTTGCGCCACCTTCACAGTGGCAGCTGAGCCCGCTACAGCTGCACGGACATCTGATATTTGAGGCAAAGCGCATGATAGGTGACGGCAAATTGGCGACCGTATTTGGCGGCTCGGGCTTTGTGGGCCGGCACGTGGTCGCGGCGCTCGCCAAACGCGGCTACCGGGTTCGCGCGGCCATGCGGCGTCCCGATCTTGCCGGTTATCTGCAACCCATGGGCGCCGTCGGGCAGATCCATGCGGTTCAGGCCAACTTGCGCTACCCCGATTCCGTCTTGCGGGCGGCGCAAGGCGCGGATGTGGTCATCAACTGCGTCGGCGTGCTGGCACCAACCGGCGCTCAAACATTTGGTGCGGTTCACGCTGAAGGCGCACGCGCGATTGCCAAAGCCGCGCGCGAAGCTGGAAGCGCTCGCCTCATTCACATTTCGGCGATTGGTGCTGACGCGTCGTCTAAGGCGCAATACGCGCAGTCGAAGGCTGCGGGCGAAAAGGCCGTACTCGCGGAGTTTCCCTCTGCGGTCATTCTGCGCCCGTCGATCGTCTTTGGTCCCGAAGACGAGTTCTTTAACCGCTTCGCCGCGATGACGCGATTCAGTCCGTTTCTGCCGCTGATCGGCTTGGGCCTGACCAAGTTCCAACCCGTCTACGTCGGTGATCTCGCTGCCGCGGTCGCTAATGCGGCCGACGGAGCCGGGACAAGTGGCCAAGTTTACGAAATCGGCGGACCGGAAAAGCTATCCTTCCGAGCGCTCCTCGATGCGACGCAGACATATACCGGGCGGCGATGCGCTTATCTGCCGATGCCGTTCTGGCTGGCAAAGTTGCAGGCCCTTGCAACATGGCCGCTGCCGAATGCCTTGAGGCCGGTTACGTTCGATCAGGTGC
>JAYUCQ010000015.1:0-2704 GCA_043740265.1 Hyphomicrobium sp. | reverse complement strand
CGTTTGCAGGTTCATCCAAAATTCTGGCGACGTGCCGAACTTGTCAGCCAGCCGCAACGCCGTATCTGCCGTCATGCTGCGTCGGCCTGCCACCATTTCCGTGAGCCTGTTTGCCGGGACGCTGATCTCGACCGCGAGCGCACTGGCGCTTAGGCCCAACGGATCAAGAAATTCACGCTTCAACATTTCGCCCGGATGCGTTGTCACGCGCTTGGTGCGGCGAATGTCGTCGTCTAGCAAACCGGTCTTTGTCTTCGGCATAGAGGTTACCTCAGTGATAGTCAGTGATTTCTACGTCTTCGGCACCGTTCGCAGTCCAGCGAAAACAAATGCGCCATTGGTCGTTGATGCGAATTGAATGCTGCCCGGTACGTTCACGCACAACAGCTTCCAGCTTGTTGCCGGGCGGCACGCGCAGATCGTCTAGCTTTGTTGCCGCCCGTAGTGCATCGATCTTGCGCATCGCCACTGCTGCCGCCGTCTGCCATCCATGTTTGGTTCTGCCCGTCCCGGCAAAGGTCTGTGTCGCGGCGTTCTTGAAGCTCACGATCATTGCATTAATATGCCATACGTATCGCGTACAGTCAAGGTGACGTGCAAACTAATGGCAGTCTCTTGCACTCGTTTCCGCCGGGTCAAATCGTTGAGGGGTGTTTCATCCTCTAACGGAATTAACCCGGCGCTAAGCCTATTTTGCCATCGTTCAGGCAACCTTCGGCCACCCTCTGACGCTAGGGAGGTTCCGCCGCGGGCTGATGTCGCGTGGTAGTGCGGGTACAAGTCATATGAGTCAAAGCCGTTCCGGCCGCCAGCTGCGCGCGCCGTCGATTAAGCTAGCTGCCCTAGCCTCAAGCGTCGCCGCATTGACGGCTGCCTGTTCGCAATCCGGCACGACACCGGCGAGCAGCATTTTTTCAGATAATTCCCGCAGCAGTGTCTCGCGACCGGTCTTTTCGGAAGACGACTACGGCGTCAGTACCAGTCCGCGCATCGCGAGCGGCGGCCGCGTGCCCAAGGGTGGCGGTACTTTCAAACTTGGCAGCCCTTATAAAGTTGCCGGCCGCTGGTATGTGCCGCGCGAAGAACCGGGCTACGACCGCCAAGGCGTCGGGTCGTGGTATGGCGACGATTTTCACGGCCGCAAAACTGCGAACGGCGAAATTTTTGACAAGAGCGCATTGAGTGCGGCGCACCCGACGCTGCCGCTGCCGTCTTACGCTTACGTCACCAATCTCGATACCAACCGCACTATTCTCGTGCGCATCAATGATCGCGGCCCCTACGTCAATGATCGCTTGATCGATCTATCACACGCGTCCGCCCGGGCGCTGGGATATGAAGGCCGCGGTATGGCTCATGTCCGCGTGCGTTATGCGGGCCGCGCGCCACTCAACGGCGACGATCGCCGCGAGCGCCAGTTCCTCGCCGAGCAGCGCTGGAACACCGGTCGCGATTCTCAGGCCGTTGCCGCTTATCGCCCGCCGTTAGCGCCGGTCGCGCCGCCGCAACCGTTCCCCGAGGGAACACCGGGCCGCTGGTCGCCCACCGCGTACCGCGCATCACTCGCTGGCAAACCGGATCCCAAAGCTTCGGCCGCCGCGTCGAGGCCCGTGTGGGCCGCTGAGACAACATCTCAGCCTGCACGGTTTCAACCCGCGAGTTACGAAGCCTCCAATCTCCGTTCGCCGCCGCCATCGGCCCTTGCCGGACCGGCTGCGTTCCCCGCACAAACTTATGCTCCGCGCGGTCCGGTCACAAACCGCGCCTACGTCCAGGTCGGCGTCTTCCGCGAACGCTCGAATGCCGAACGCCTGCGCCGCGAACTGGCGACACTAGGCCCGATCGAAGTCGCACCTGTCACCGCCGCTCAAGGGGAAGTCTATCGCGTCCGCATTGGTCCCATGAGCCCATCCGACGCCAATGCAGCTGCAAGCCGTGTTGCGGAGCGTGGCGTCACAGGCAGCTCTGTGGTGCTTGAGTAGCTTAATTCAGGCAATCGCTGCCGCGAGGCAGCTCTAGCCGTTGACCTGGACGGCTGCCGCCTCGATAGTCCGCGGCGATATTGTCGTTGTCAGAAGGCATTACCCCCGGTCATGTCGCGCGCATTGCCGCCTATTTTGAAATGCATTGCCGTCGCCGTTTTTGTTGCCGCTGCCTGCCTCGCATGTCTCATCCGTTCGGGACCGGCAGCATGGGCGGACGATGCGTCGACATTCACCACCAAAGCCCCGCGCGCCATTTTGATGGATGCCGCCACCGGCGCTATTCTGTTCCAAGTCAAAGCCGACGACCTCGCCCCGCCCGCCAGCATGAGCAAGCTGATGACGCTGGCCGTTCTGTTCAAGGCAATGAAAGAAGGCAAGATCAAACCGGCTGACGAATTCGTCATGAGCGTCAACGCCTGGCGCAAAGGCGGCGCGCCGTCTGGAACGTCTGCGATGATGGTTCCGGTCAACACCAAGGCCCGCGTCGAAGAATTGATTCAGGGCATCGCCGTGCAGTCGGGCAATGATGCCGCTATGTGCATCGCCGAAGGCATCAGCGGCACCGAAGCTAATTTCGCCAAGTTGATGACGGACGAAGCCCGCCGCATCGGCATGAAAAAGTCGACGTTCACCAACGCCACCGGACTTGCCGATCCCAATCACCTGATGACGGCGCGCGAACTCGCCATTCTTGGCCGCTACATCATCACCGAATATCC
>JAYUCQ010000014.1:0-2723 GCA_043740265.1 Hyphomicrobium sp. | reverse complement strand
ATGGCGCATATCCGCGGCCTCGAAATCGCGACGTTTTACACGATGTTCCAGTTGAGCCCCGTCGGCAGCAAAGCGCACGTGCAGGTGTGTGGCACGACGCCGTGCATGCTGCGCGGATCGAATGCGCTGGTGGAGGTTTGCAAGCGGCGCATCGCTCCGCACAGCCACGAGCTCAACGCTGATGCATCGCTATCATGGGAAGAAGTCGAGTGCCTCGGCAATTGCGCCAACGCGCCTCTGGTCCAAATCGGCAAGGATACGTTTGAAGATTTGACGCCGGTGATGCTGGAAGCTGTCATCGACGGTTTTGTCATGGACAAGCCGCCGATGCCGGGATCGCAGATCGGACGGGTTGCGTCGTGCCCGCAGGGCGGACAGACGTCGCTGACGGACGCGTCACTGTACGACGGATCTGGCATCGGGGCTTGGCGCAAGCGCTTTGAGGAGATAACGGCGGCAGCTTCACCGGCATTGGTCCCGTTGGTTTCGGCGATCGGAGCTGCAGCGGCGTCACCTGCTGCTGCTGCGCCACCCGCAATTCATCCAGCGGCACTAACAGCAATGGCCAACGCTGGGCTGGTGAAAGAGTTGAACGAGCGCGGCGGCGGCAAAGCAATGTCGATTGACGAGCTCGAACGCATGAAAGCTTCAACGGTTTTGCGCGCGCCGCAGTTTGGCGCAGGTGTGGGGATCGGTGCCGCGGTTGGCGGCGGCAAACCGGAATTGTTGAACGCTCCGCGCGGTGGCAGGAAAGATGATCTAGGCCTCATCTGGGGCGTCGCTGAAGAGCTTGCTGAAAAGCTCAACGGCATGGGCATCTGGCATTTTGATCAGATCGCCAAGTGGACGCCCGCGAATGTTGCCTGGTTTGAAAGCCAGTTCGAAGGTTTCAACGGCCGCATCGATCGCGACAAGTGGATTGAGCAGTGCGTGAAGCTGGCGGCGGGCCGGCGGCCGGACGGCAACGCCGGCGAACGGCCAAAGGGGTGATGCGATGACAGAGACAGATTCGAAGCCGGCTGCCAAATCAGCGGGCAAAATCAGAGACACGATCGAGACGCCGTGGTGGGTGCGCGTGATGCGCTTCATCATCGCCGCTGTTTCGGCGTACATGCTGTATCACGTCGCGATGCGGATCAAATCGGGCCACATGTCGGCGACCGACAGCTGGGTCGTTGGATTGTTTGGCACACTCGGATTATCGGCACTGGTTGAAGCGATTTGGCCCGAGGGCAATCACGGTCTGTTGCAGTTCTGGTGTCTGACTGCGCTTGCGGCCTCGGCTATCGCGTCGTGGGCGGCGGGCGGCGAAAAATGGATTGGGCTGATGGGTGCAATCATGATGGGCTTGAGTTTTGTGCTGGCGGTGATGTCGTCGGTGAACAGTCGAGGTGGCGATGCTCGCTGACAAAGACCGCATTTTCCGCAATCTTTATGGCATGCATGACGCGAGCCTGAAGGGCGCGTTGCGCCGGGGGGCGTGGGATGGCACGCGCCTTTTCGTTGTGCGCGGCCACGACTACATCATCGATGAAGTGAAGAAATCCGGATTGCGCGGTCGCGGTGGCGCGGGCTTTCCGACAGGGCTCAAGTGGTCGTTCATGCCAAAGAATGACCCGCGCCCGAGCTATCTTGTGATCAATGCCGACGAGAGCGAGCCGGGCTCCTGCAAAGACCGCGAAATTTTGCGGCATGATCCGCACCTGCTCGTTGAGGGCGCTTTGCTGGCGGCGTTCGCGATGCGGGCACATACTTGTTACGTCTATGTGCGCGGCGAATACATCCGCGAGCGCGAAGCGTTTCAACGCGCCGTCGATGAAGCTTACGCGGCGAAGCTGATCGGCAAGAACAACGTCCACGGCTGGGACTTCGATCTTTACGTACATCACGGCGCCGGCGCTTACATTTGCGGCGAAGAAACCGCGATGCTGGAAAGCCTCGAGGGCAAAAAAGGTCAGCCGCGCTTGAAGCCGCCGTTCCCGGCCAACGTTGGCCTTTGGGGCGCGCCGACGACGATCAATAATGTCGAGAGCATTGCAGTTGTTGGCGACATTCTGCGACGGGGCTCAACGTGGTTTGCCGATCTCGGCATTCCCAACAACACCGGCACCAAGCTGTTCCAGATTTCCGGCCACGTCGAGAAGCCGTGCGTCGTCGAAGAAGAGATGGGCATTCCGATGAAGGAGCTCATCGAAAAACATTGCGGCGGCGTGACCGGCGGATGGGACAACCTGCTCGCCGTCATTCCGGGTGGATCGTCGGTGCGCTGTATCACTGCGGCGCAGGCGACCGATGTGACGATGGACTTCGATGCGCTGGGCAAGCTCGGCTCAGGTCTTGGCACCGCGGCGCTGATCGTCATGGACAAGTCGACGGACATCATCGCTGCGATCCGGCGCATTGCGTATTTCTACAAGCACGAAAGTTGCGGCCAGTGCACGCCGTGCCGCGAGGGGACGGGCTGGATGTGGCGCGTCTTGGAACGCATGGAGCGCGGCGAAGCTGAGAAGCGCGAGATCGACATGCTGTTTGAAGTGACCAAGCAGGTCGAGGGTCACACCATCTGCGCGCTGGGTGATGCGGCTGCGTGGCCGGTGCAAGGCTTGATCAAGAATTTTCGCCCGGTGATTGAAGCGCGGATTGACGCGTACAAGGCGAAGCACGCCAGAGAGGCGGCGGAGTAGGTATGTCAAAGCACCTAATCATCGACGGGCACGCGATTG
>JAYUCQ010000013.1:0-2727 GCA_043740265.1 Hyphomicrobium sp. | reverse complement strand
GCGCCAGTTGCAAGCAGCGCGGCTGGTGCGAAGGTGACGCCTAAGAAACGCCCGGCCGTCGCGATTAAGGCGGTCCAGAACAAGGCTGGCAGCAACGTTACGAGCGCTAGTCCTACGCTTTTGAAAATCCACGTAGACTGACCACTGATCTGAACGTCTTTGATGGCGATGCTGCTGGTCGCAGAACTCATTGCGCTCTCCTAATTTCGCCGAACTGTTTTGCGTTCAGCGATGCAATACAACGTTAAAGGGTGTGGCTGAATAAGCTGTTAACACGCAGGGTGCCCGGGTAGGTCCGTGTATTCAATACTAACAACGCATTACCCCAGTATACTTGTCGTGCGCTGCACCATAAATTTGGTGCACTGAAACATACCGCGACGTTTGTCCTTTAGACTTAGCAACAAGCGATAAGCCCCTAGGAATGACCGCAAAAACGTTCGACGTTGCGATTTTGGGCGCTGGCCACAATGGTTTGACGACGGCTGCCTATCTCGCACGTGCGGGTTTGAGCGTCGTTATGCTCGAAAAATCCGATCAGGTGGGTGGCGCGGCAGTCACAGAAGAATTTGCTCCCGGATTTCGCAATTCCGTTGCCGCGTACACTGTCAGTCTGTTGAATCCCAAGGTGATTGCCGATCTGGAGTTGGCGCGTCACGGGCTCAAAATCGTCGAGCGGCCAGCGGCGAATTTCTGGCCGGTCGAGGGCACGCGTGGCCTGCTGATGGGATATGGCGCCCAGGCACGTGCCCTAGCGATTGCCGAATTCTCTCAGAAAGATGCCGGCCGACTCGTGTCTTACGACGCAGCACTGGAGCGTGCGGCCGATGTCTTGCGGGACCTGATCACGCGCACGCCTCCCAATGCCGGCGGCGGATTTTTGGAGATGCTCAAAGGCGGAGCGGCCGGCCGCCGGCTGCTGAAACTGCCGCTTGATGATCAACGCTTGCTGCTTGAACTCTTCACCGCTAGCGCGGCCGATTTTCTAGAGCGCTGGTTTGAGAACGAAACGGTCAAGGGCGCATTTGCATTCGATGGCATCGTCGGCGCTTACGCTGCACCTTCAACGCCTGGAACGGCATACGTGCTTCTGCATCATTGCTTTGGCGAGGTGAACGGCAAGCGCGGCGTCTGGGGCCACGCGCTGGGTGGCATGGGCGCGATCAGCGATGCGATCGCCGCCAGCGCACGTGCGGCTGGCGCCGTCATTCGTACGGGCGCTAAGGTTGCTGAAATTCGCATCAGAGAGGGCCGTGCGGCAGGTCTCGTGCTGCAGTCCGGCGAAGAAGTGGTTGCGCGCGCGGTGGCCGTCAATGTGCCCCCCAAGCTATTGTTCCGCGATCTGATCGCAGCCAACACGGTGGCGCCCGACGTCAGCGCGCGCTTCACAGCGATCAAAAGCGGCTCGGGCACTTTCCGCATGAACGTCGCGCTTAGCGAATTGCCCGACTTTATCTGCAGGCCGGGCAAAGACTTCTCCCGGCATCACGGCGCAGGCATTATCATCGGCCCCACCTTAAGTTATCTCGAGCAAGCCTACCTTGACGCGCGCCAGTCTGGCTGGTCGGCGCAACCGATTGTGGAAATGCTCATCCCGTCGACGATCGATCCATCGCTGGCGCCGGCCGGTCGGCACGTGGCAAGTCTGTTCGTGCAACACGTCGCGCCCCACCTGCCGTCAGGCCGCAATTGGTCGAACCCGGCTGAAAAGGAGACATTCGCCGATCTCGTCATCGCGACCGTTGACCGGTATGCGCCGAATTTCAAAGCGTCGGTTCTGAATCGCCAGATTTTGTCGCCGCTGGATCTCGAGCAGCGCTTCGGTCTCGTCGACGGCGATATCTTCCATGGCCAACTGGGCCTCGGGCAGTTGTTTTCAGCCAGGCCGATACTCGGCCACGCCGACTACCGGCTACCGATTGGAGGGCTATACTTGTGTGGCTCGGGCGCTCATCCTGGCGGGGGCGTCACAGGCGTGCCGGGCATGAATGCGGCGCGTGAGATTATCAAAGACTTGTCTAAAGGACTTGGGCGGCGCCGTAAACTTGGAGGACGCGCATGACGCTGACGTGTCCAATCCCAGTGCTTTATATCGCCGACGAGGCCGCCGCGCAGCGGTTCTATGTCGACTGGCTGCGCTTCAGGGTCGATTGGGAGCATAGGTTCGAGCCGGATTTTCCGCTCTACATTCAGCTCTCGCGCGATGAGTGCCGGTTGCATTTGTCGGGCCACAAAGGCGATTGTAGCCCGGGCGCGGCGCTACGGATCGGCTGCCACGGCGTCGAAACGCTGCTGGCCGAGTTCGAGGCCAATACTTACCGCACCCTCAAACCGGGCATTGTCACGCCGCCGTGGGGCGGTAAGGAATTGACACTGACCGATCCGTTCTCCAATCGTCTGACGTTCTACGAAACGCCAGAGACCTAAAATGAGAAAACGGACTTGATCGCCTGATGCGCATTTCACCAACCGTCGAACTGGACGATAAAGAGGTCGAGGAACGTTTTGTGCGCTCGTCTGGCCCCGGCGGCCAGAACGTCAACAAGGTTTCGACGGCGGTTGAACTGCGGTTCAACTTAAGCGCCAACGTTTCAATACCGCCGCCAGCCAAGGCGCGCCTGGTCAAGCTCGCCGGCCGGCGGCTGACCGACGATGGCATCTTGATCATTCAAGCCGACCGCTTCCGCACGCAGGAAATGAACCGGTCGGATGCGAAGAAGCGGCTGG
>JAYUCQ010000012.1:0-6662 GCA_043740265.1 Hyphomicrobium sp. | reverse complement strand
TCTATATGTCGGAGTCTAGCGGCATTAAAATTGCGTTGCCTTTTGCAGGCCTTTGGCTCGCCGCACCAGCCATTGCACAATGGGTGAGCTTCAAGGCGGCAGGACCGCAAGGGGAAGCGCTGACGGCGGCTAACCGGGCGGCATTGCGTCAAACCGCGCGCAGGACTTGGCTTTTTTTCGAACACTTCGTTACGGCGGAGAACAACCATCTGCCGCCGGATAATTTTCAGGAAGATCCCCGTCCTGTCGTTGCGCAGCGCACCTCACCGACCAACATCGGCCTCTATATGCTCGCGACGGTCAGCGCCCACGATTTCGGCTGGATTTCAGTCTTGGAAGCGGCCGATCGTCTCGAACAGACGTTGCGCTCTATCGGACAGCTGCCGCGCTTCAAAGGACATTTGTACAATTGGTACGACACGGCCTCAATGGCGGCGCTTGAACCACGCTACGTCTCGACCGTCGATAGCGGCAATCTGGCCGGGCATTTGATCGCGGTTGCCTGCGCCTGCAGGGAGTGGGTGGATACGGAGGGTGCAAATCCCGCCGCGATCGCCGGCATGGCCGATGCTATTTCAGTTTTGAAAGATACGTTGCCGCCGAACAGCCGGAGTTTGAAAGTGTTCCAGCCTCTCAGCGCTGTTGAAGCGCGGCTGAAGACACGAGGCGCGGGCGGGTCTTCCATGTCGATCTCAGCGGCGGACTGGGGTGATGCGCGCGACAGTGCGCTCGCTCTATCAGGCATGCTCGATCATGATCAGGCCGCGCCTGCCACAGCCGTCTGGGCTCACGCCGTCGCCCGGACCGCTCATAGCCATTCTCGTCACTCTGAACTGAACGACGAAGGACTGCGTCTGCTGCGCCGGCGACTAACCGCTATTGCGGACGCGGCGGACTACATGGCGATCTCTATGGATTTTGCATTCTTGGTCGATCCCGAACGCGAGTTGCTATCGATTGGCTATTCCGTTGACGAGGGAAAGCTCGACCAAAGTTGCTACGACCTGCTTGCTTCAGAAGCGCGGCTCGCCAGTTTTGTGGCAATCGCCAAGGGCGATCTTGCGACGCGCCATTGGTTCCGGCTTGGCCGCACGTTGTTGCCGGTCGGTGGCACCTCTGTCCTGATTTCGTGGTCGGGATCGATGTTTGAATATTTGATGCCCGAACTCGTGACTTTGACGCCGCCTGGCAGTCTGCTGGGCAATACAGTTCGTACAGCTGTCGCCGAGCAAATGCGATTTGGCGCCCGAAATAATGCGCCTTGGGGCGTATCGGAATCTGCCTACAATGCCCGCGACATCGAATTCACATATCAATATTCCAGTTTCGGTGTGCCAGAGCTCGGGCTCAAGAGGGGCCTTGGCGAGCATCTCGTTGTTGCTCCGTACGCAACCGGTCTCGCTAGCATGGTCGCCCCAAACGCTGCAGCTCTGAACTATGAGCGGCTCGCAGCCATCGGCGCCCGCGGTCTCTATGGATTTTACGAGGCGATAGACTTTACGCCGACGCGGGTCGCGCAGTCGGGGCGCTTTGAGCTCGTCAGGGCCTATATGGCACATCACCAAGGCATGACGATTGTTGCTCTTGCCAATACGTTGCTCAACAACGCGATTGCACGGCGGTTTCACGCGTCACCGATGGTTCAGGCAGCCGAATTGCTGCTGCAGGAACGCGCGCCCCGCCTCGTGCCAAAGCCCGTACAACGCGCAACGCTGATCCGCGCCCGGTCTGAAGAGGATGAACTGAGTGTTGCAGCCGTCCGGCGCGTTGCCGTACGCGGCGGCGCAACACCGGACTGCCACGTGCTCGCAAACGGCCGCCTGAGCGTTATGACAACAGGCGCCGGATCCGGATACACAAGGTGGAAAGGCCTTGCGATCACGCGCTGGCAAGGCGATCCGGCGCTCGACAGTCTCGGATCGTTTGTTTACCTGCGAGATACGCAGACCGGTGCGATTTGGTCGGCCGGCCATCAGCCCGTCGGGATTGCGGCGCAAACTGCCGAAGCGGCGTTCGCCGAAGACCGTGTGCAATTGTCTCGCACCGATGGAACACTCAAGACCGTGCTTGACGTCATCGTGTCGCCTGAGGACGACGCCACATGCCGCCGCGTAAGCATCAGCAATCTTGGAAAGAAGTCCCGCACCATCGACGTCACGAGCTATGAAGAACTCGTGCTGGCGCCGTTGGACGCAGATGCAGCTCATCCGGCCTTTTCAAAGTTGTTCGTTGAAACAGAATACGACGACAACCTCGGCGCGCTGCTTGCCTGGCGCCGCAAGCGTGGTCCGGACGATCGCGACATTCACATGGCTGCATTCATACAGGCTGAAGGCTCTGCCGCTGCTAAGTTCGAGTATGAAACGGACCGGGCGAAGTTCATCGGCCGCGGCCGGACACTGGCATCGCCCATTTCGGTCATTAGCGGCCGGCCGCTTTCTGCCAGCTGCGGTTCTGTCCTTGATCCGGTCTTCGCAATCCGCCAACGCGTCACAATTATGCCAGGCACCACGGTGCGTCTATCATTCTGGACAGCTGTTGCCACAAGCCGTGAGGCGCTTTTGCCGTTGATCGAGAAATACAAAGACGACGCCGCGTTCTCGCGTTCGGCAACTCTGGCTTGGACCCACGGACTCATGGAATTGCGCCATCTTGGCGTGGAAGCCGACGACGCCATGTTGTTTCAGCAGTTGGCGGGTGCGCTGGTTTATTCATCCCCGGCGCTTCGTGCATCACAAAATACGCTGCAAACCGGCGCCTTCGGTTTTCCTGAACTCTGGGCTGCTGGCATTTCGGGCGACTTGCCGATTGTTCTTGTGCGTATCGATGAAGTTGAAAATATCGGCATCGTCCGCCAACTGCTGCATGCCTTTGAGTACTGGCGGAACAAAGGCATCGAAGCCGATCTGGTCATTCTCAACGATCACACCGCATCCTATCTGCAGGAATTGCAGGCAGCGCTCGAGACTCTGTGCCAATCGGTTCCGAGTCGGCATCGCCTTGGCCGCGACAATTCAAAGGGATCGGTCTACACATTGCGTTCCGATCTACTGCCGCCGAAGACGCTCGCAGCGTTGCCGGCAGCGGCTCGCGCCGTATTTCACGCCCGCCGCGGGGCCCTTGCCGAACAGATTGAACGGCTCAACGCGGCGGCACCGGTTAACGCCCCATCGCCGCGCCGTCAGTCATTGCCAGAAGTTTTGGCGGAACGTGTCGATACGCGAAACCTTGAGTTTTTCAATGGCTACGGCGGCTTTGATCAAGATGGCCGGGAATACATTATGTGTCTTGATCGAGGACAGACGACGCCTGCGCCTTGGATCAACGTCGTTGCCAATGCAGGATTTGGATTTCAAGTTGCGGCAGATGGCGGCGGATATACCTGGTGCACAAACAGCCGCGAACGTCAGATTACGCCGTGGTCTAACGACCCGGTGACCAACCGCCCTGGCGAGGTCTTCTATATTCGTGATGAGGATACGGGCGAGCTGTGGACGCCGGCGCCATCACCTATCCGCGATCCGGCTGCGACCTACACAGCAGCGCACGGGCAAGGCTACACGCGGTTCGAACATTCTTCACATGGTATCGAACTCGTACTCGAGCAATTCGTCGACGGCGAAGATCCCGTCAAGATCTCTAGGTTAAGCCTGCGCAACGTCTCCGGTAAACCGCGGCGGCTGTCGGTTACAAGTTACGTTGAATGGGTGCTGGGTTCGTCGCGGCGTGCTACGGCGCCCCACGTCAACACCCGGTATGACAGCGCACGCAACACGATATTTGCCTGCAATCCTTGGCATCACTTCTTCCCGGATCGCGTTGCTTTTTCCCGTTTGTCAGGCAACATTTCAGACTGGACGGCCGATCGCAGCGACTTCATTGGCCGCAACGGGACAATGGACAACCCCGCGGGACTTGCCGGCAGCCGCCGCTTGCGCGCGATTTCGGGTACGGGGCTCGATCCCTGCGCGGTGCTGCAAACAGCTGTGCTTCTGTCGCCATCGGGACAAGTCTGCGTTATCGCGCTGTTGGGTGATGCCGCCAATCAAGACGAAGCGCAGCGTCTGGCCGAAAAATATTCGGGTGTCGATGCGGCCACATGCTTGCGGGAATCGGTTCAGACTTGGGATCGCTTACTCACGACTGTACAGATCAAAACGCCGGATCGTGCGCTCGACATCCTGATGAACCGATGGCTGCCTTATCAAACGCTTTCCTGCCGGCTGTGGGGCCGGGCCGGGCTTTATCAGGCTGGCGGTGCGTTTGGTTTTCGCGATCAACTTCAAGATGTCATGTCGCTGGCTATGACGCGGCCGGATATCGCGCGGGCTCACATCTTAACGGCGGCTGGGCGGCAGTTTCCTGAAGGCGACGTTCAGCACTGGTGGTTGTCGCCATCGGGCCACGGAGTTCGGACGCGTATTGCCGATAGTTGTCTGTGGCTCGCCTACGTTACGGCGCACTATGTGAAAACGACTGCTGATAGTTCTGTTCTTGAGGCGATCGTGCCGTTTATCGATGGACCGCTACTGAAGGACCACGAACACGAAGTCTATGTCTTGCCGCAAGTGTCGGATCAGTCCGGTTCACTCTTTGAGCATTGCGCCCGCGCGATCGACCGGTCGCTCAAGGTTGGCGAGCATGGTTTGGCGCTGTTTGGCGGCGGCGATTGGAATGATGGCATGAACCGCGTCGGCATCGAAGGCCGTGGCGAGAGCGTTTGGCTCAGCTGGTTTATCATCACCTGCATCAACGATATGCTGCCGTATGCCAAAACGCGGGGCGACGAGCGACGTGCGTCCCAATGGGCCAAACACGCCAAGGACCTCCACTCGGCAATCGAAGCGCATGGCTGGGATGGTCAATGGTACCGACGCGGCTTCTTCGACGATGGCACGGCGTTTGGTAGCGCGGCGAGTGAAGAGTGCCAGATCGATGCCATTGCCCAATCATGGAGCGTCATGTCGGGCTGCGGAAATGACGAGCGGGCGCGGCAAGCCATGGCGTCAGTGCAAGACCGCCTCATCGATAGGGACGCCAAGCTTGCGCTGCTGTTTACGCCGCCGTTTGATAAAACCAATCGCGATCCGGGTTATATCAAGGGGTACCCGCCGGGTATTCGCGAAAACGGCGGACAATACACGCATGCGGCTGCGTGGAGCATTATTGCGCTCGCAGAACTGGGTGATGGCGACGGGGCGGGCGAGTTGCTGTCGCTCATCAATCCCATAAATCTGTCAGCCTCGCGCAACGATAGCCGGCGCTACAGGCTCGAACCTTACGTGATGGCGGCCGACGTGTATTCGACGGGCTCGAACACAGGCCGAGGCGGATGGTCGTGGTACACGGGGGCCGCCGGCTGGACATATCGCGCTGCCCTAGAGCACGTCCTCGGAATTAAAAAGGAAGGCGATGTACTCATCGTTTCACCTTCCATTCCCAGTCACTGGCCCGGCTTTGAAGTGACATATAGCCATGAGGGCACGGCCTATAAAATCGTCGTAACGAATCCGGCGCACGTATCGCGGGGACTTGTGGTGGTGACGATCGACGGCGCGTCCGTGCAAATTCGTGACGGAGCGGCTGTAAAAATTCCGCTGACCGCAACCGCGTCTATTCAAGTTATTCAAGTTACCATGGGGCTCGATGCGCGATCGGCGGTTGCGGAATAGCAAAAAGGTTATGAGCCAATGGTATCGGTAAATTGGATGGGCGGGCCGATGCGTGCCGAATGTTCGCACCGCAACAATTAACGTGGTTGCAGAATCAAGACGAGGGAATTTGCACAAAATGCTATCCGCAGGTCCAATAAATATGCGTTTTCGGATTGTTGACGGTTAAAAATTTGTTTACGTTATCCTCCACGGTCGCGTACCGCGTACGGGGGAACGAATGCTGCAACTGCTCGACTTCAAGTATGACCGCTCGCAGCATTTATTATCTCGTAGCCGCAAAGAGACCGCAGAACAGTTTGTAGTTGCGACGTGCGCCGATCATCCGGAACTTTTTGATGCCAGCGTCGCGCTCGAAAATGAGACCTGGGATGGGCTCAGCTTTCTCGACTACACCGGCGCGCACGACGCACACTACGAAGGCCTGCTCGACAAATTTCCCGAATATCATTTGTGCATGATCGAATTGGGATCAGGTGAAATGGTCGCGACGGGAATGTGCGTGCCATTGCACGTTGCCAAAAATAGTGTGTTGCCGCACGAGGGTTGGGACTGGATTGTTGAAACCGCGGCAGCGCAAGGCGGCCGTCGCGCCAATACCATTGGCGCCTTATCGATATCGGTACCCGAGCAGCATCGTCATCGCGGTTTTGCCCGCGATATGATCAACACCATGCGTTCGCTCGCCGTTATGAATAACTTTTCAAGCGTGATTGCGCCGGTGAGGCCGAGTGCCAAGTGCAAACATCCGCTGGTGCCTATGGATCAGTATGTTGACTGGCGCGACGATCGGGGCCGGATTTTCGATCCTTGGCTTCGTAGTCACGTTGCAGCCGGTGGTCAGGTTGCTGGTGTTTGCGAACGGTCGATGGTCGTCCAACAGCCGATCGAGTTCTGGCGGTCTTGGACAAATTGCAATCTCGACCAGGCCGGCCCGGTTTCAGTCGCAGGTGCGCTTGCGCCGGTCGTTATCGATCTCAAAGCAAATGT
>JAYUCQ010000011.1:0-6677 GCA_043740265.1 Hyphomicrobium sp. | reverse complement strand
ATCTTCAAATCGCTTTCGCATTCGATGACGGCGGAATCGCTTGAAACCTGGGCGCGGTTTATGGCCCGCATGACGGCCCCCGGTGGCCGCGTCACGATAATCCATAAGGCCGAGGCTCTGCCGCGCATTCTCAAGAGTTTGGAAAATCGCTTCGGTGCGATCACGATTTTGCCCATCCACCCACGCGACAGTGCGCAAGCCATTCGCGTGCTGATCGACGGCATCAAAGGCAGCCGCGCGCCCCTGTCGCTCAAGCCCGGATTAATCCTCCACGGCGACGGCAACGCTTTCCGGCCTGAGGTGGACGCGATTTTGCGGCAGGGCGAGGCGCTGAGGATCTAAATTATTTGTCATGCCGGCGTGCATCGCTGGAATCCAGCGGCGCCCTGCGGCCGGCTCGACGAAGGAGAGTCGCAAGGCGCAATGCAAGACTCCGGGATGACAGACGGGGTTATTTAACTTAGACAACGCGCTCCCCATATACACAACGCTTGGATACTTGGAGTTTGAATTGATGTGGCCATTTTCGCGTACCCCGGTCGTGCCGGTTTTGCGGTTTACCGGAACCATCGGCATGGCCACGCCACTGCGGCCCGGCATCTCGCTTGCCGCTTATGCCGGGGCGATGGAAAAGGCTTTTGAACTCTCGAAGCTGCCGACGGTGGCCGTGCTCATCAATTCGCCGGGCGGGTCGCCTGTTCAATCGAATTTGATCTTCAAACGCATCCGCCAGCTTGCCGAAGAAAAGGGCAAACGCGTTTATGTGTTCTGTGAGGACGTCGCCGCATCGGGTGGATACTTTCTCGCCATCGCGGGCGATGAAATCTATGCCGACCCGTCTTCCATCGTCGGCTCGATCGGTGTCATTTCATCAAGCTTCGGTTTTGTTGAGGCAATCGAAAAACTCGGCATCGAGCGGCGCGTTTATACTGCCGGCCTCAACAAGAGCTCTCTTGATCCTTTCATGCCGGAAAAGGCCGAAGACGTGGCACGCTTGAAGGCCTTGCAACTCGATGTGCATGATGTCTTCATCGGTCTCGTTAAAGAGCGCCGCCTCGGCAAACTTAAAGCCCCCGACGCTGAATTATTCTCCGGCGCGTTCTGGACCGGAGCCAAAGCCGCGGAATTGGGCTTGATCGACGGCATCGCCGACGTGCGCTCGAAAATGCAAGAATTGCATGGCGCCAAGGTCAGTCTCAAAGTCGTTGAACCCAGCAAGCCCGGACTGCTTGGCCGTTTCCGCAAATTCTCCAGTGCGGCATCGACAGAAGGCGGCGGCCTTGCTTTCGCCAGCGATCTGGTGTCGGCTATTGAGGCCCGGGCGCTCTGGTCGCGGTTTGGGCTTTAATGTTTATCGTGCTTCTTCCCGGAATGCCGGTTCCGATCCCTGCCTTCGCCGGGACAGGCTTTTTCTGGAAGCACTTTAGCTTTCCAAAGGATGGCTTTTAACAATGCCGCCTCTTGTCCTTCTCGCCATCGTCGGAGCCGGCTGCTACGCCGGTTACAAGTTCTTTTCGAAACTGGTCGAGCAGGCGCAGACGCCGAGCCGGTCAGATAAGGTCCGCTCTGACGCCGAACGCGCACGCCAAGAAGCCCGCGCGGCGAAAGCCAGAACACGCGATCTTGGCGAACTGGAGTGGGACGAAAAGGCAGGCGTCTACAAACCGCGCGGCAGCGACAAAGGCTGATCCGCCACTTGGTCTATTTCACTTCGAAAGAGAGTTTACAGGTCAGGCGATAGGTCTCGAGCTTGCCCTTGGCATCGACTTTGGCCGACATATCCTGGATCCAAACCGAGCGAATACCCTTCAGCGATTTCGACGCTTTATCGACCGCTTTTTGCGCTGCGTCTTCCCAGCTCTTGTTCGATTCCGACATCAGCTCAATGACTTTATTGACGGCCATGTTACGCTCCCGATGACTTGAATTTCCGGACCAACTGAAAGCGTTGGCCCCGCAACCACCAAATCCCCCTTCGCCGCGCGTGACAAGGGGGGCCGAAGGGGTATAGTGCCCCGCAAATCAACCCCTTATTGAGCTTTTCTCATGCCTTCCGCCACGGCCGCCAAACTTCAGGCCGCAACCCCCGCTCTTAGACCTGACGTGCTCCGCCCGCGCGAAGCCTTTCAGGATCTGATCCTGACGCTGCAACAGTTCTGGGGACAGCAGGGCTGTGTCGTGCTGCAACCCTATGACATGGAAGTTGGCGCGGGCACGTTTCATCCGGCAACAACGTTACGCGCGCTTGGCCCCAAGCCGTGGTCGGCGGCTTATGTTCAACCGTCACGCCGCCCTAAAGATGGCCGCTACGGCGAAAACCCAAATCGTATGCAGCACTACTATCAGTTCCAAGTGATCATGAAGCCGTCGCCGGCGAACATTCAAGAACTCTATCTTGCTTCCCTCGACGCCATCGGTATTGACACCGCCAACAACGACATCCGCTTCGTCGAAGACGATTGGGAAAGCCCGACGCTCGGCGCTTGGGGCCTTGGCTGGGAAGTCTGGTGCAACGGCATGGAAGTCTCGCAATTCACCTATTTTCAGCAAGTCGGCGGCTTCGATTGCAATCCGGTTGCGGGTGAAATCACCTATGGGCTCGAACGCCTCGCCATGAACGTGCAGGGCGTCGATCGCGTCTTCGATCTCAACTTCAATGGCCGCACGGACGCCCGCCGCTTAAATTACGGCGATGTTTTCCTGCAGGCGGAGCGAGAGTATTCACGCTACAATTTCGAGCACGCCAACACCGAAGTTCTACTGCAGCATTTCAGAGACGCCGAAGCCGAGTGTAAATCACTTTTGTCCAAAGGCGAGACTAAGGGCGGCCATCAAATGGCCCTACCGGCCTACGACCAGTGCATCAAAGCCAGCCACGTCTTTAACCTGCTGGATGCGCGCGGTGTCATCTCAGTGACCGAACGGCAAAGCTACATTCTGCGCGTGCGAGAACTGGCAAAAGCCTGCTGCGCTGCGTGGCTGACAACCGATGGAGGACGGGGATGAACGAAGAACTGATCGTTGGACTGGTGGCGCTGGGCGTGCCGTTTTTTACTGTCGGCTATTTGATGCTGCGCAAACAGACCGGCATTTTCCGCATGTTCATGGCGATGATGCTGATTGGCCTCGGCTATCTGACGGCGACGGGTGCCATCAACGACATCGGCGCCAAGGTCCTTCAACACAAACCCATGCAACTTCCACCTGAGCCTGCTGCAGCACCGGCGCCTGCTCCTTAGTATCGAACTCGCACCGCTCGCGTTCCCCTCCCCCTTACGGGGAGGGGTTAGGGGTGGGGGTACTGACGAGAGACCGGTGAAAATTTTTAAGTAAGTCCGAAGGCGCGCCCTAGTCACAAACATCGTGCCAAGACGCTCACCCCACCCCTAACCCCTCCCCGTCGAGGGGAGGGGGATTTTCACGGCCCGGCGGATAGAAGTGAGTTCGAATGTCTGAACTGTTGCTCGAATTGTTTTCCGAAGAAATTCCGGCGCGCATGCAGGTGCGGGCGGCGGATGATTTGCGCCGTCTCGTCTGCGAAGGCTTGAAAGCCCGCGGTCTGGACATCGGCGACGCCAAAAGTTTCTCGACACCGCGCCGGTTGACGCTTGTGATCGACGGCGTGCCCGCAAAGTCTCCGGCCATTTCGGATGAAAAGAAAGGCCCGCGCGTCGGCGCACCCGAGCAGGCCGTCGCAGGATTTCTCAAATCCGCTGGCCTTGCCTCTTTGAACGACGCCGATATCATCAAGGACGAGAAAAAGGGCGACTACTACGTCGCCAAAATCGAGAAGCCGGGCCGGGCCGCAACAGATATCATCGCCGAAACCGTCGCTGAGGTGATGCACAAATTCCCGTGGCCAAAGTCCATGCGCTGGGGCTCAGAGCCGTTCCAGTGGGTCCGCCCGCTGCAATCGATCCTGTGCATTCTTGGCGGCAAGGTGGTGCCGTTCGAGGTCGCGGGGATTGTCAGTAACACCGAGACGCGCGGCCACCGCTTCCTTGGGCCCGAGACTTTCAAGGTCAAAGATTTCGCTGACTATCAAGACAAACTCGAAAAACATCACGTCATGCTCGACCCGGCCCGGCGCGTGGCGTCGATTGGCGGGCAAGCGCTGGCTTTGGCCAAAACCGCCAAACTTGAATTGGTCGAAGACGAAGCGCTCTTGAATGAAAACGCTGGCCTCACCGAATGGCCGGTCGTGCTGATCGGCGCGTTCGACAAAGCCTTTCTCGATGTGCCGGGCGAATGCCTGACGACCTCGATGAAAGCGCATCAGAAGTGTTTTTCGCTACGTGACCCAAAAACCAAAAAGCTCGCCAATAATTTTCTGCTGGTCTCCAACCTCGTCGCCAAGGATGGCGGCACGGCGATCACCGAAGGCAACGAGAAAGTTATCCGCGCGCGGCTGTCGGATGCCAAGTTCTTCTGGGACCAGGATCTGAAAAAGCCGCTCGATGAAATGGCGAGCGCGCTGCGCGGTATCACGTTCCACGAAAAGCTCGGCAGCCAATGGGAACGCGTTCAGCGCGTCGAGGAACTGGCCTTTCAAATCGCCGGTGCCGTCGATGCCGATCCGGAAGACTCCCGCCGTGCGGCGCAAATCTGCAAAGCCGATCTCGTCTCCGGCATGGTTGGCGAGTTTCCCGAGCTGCAAGGTCTGATGGGCCGCTACTATGCTGAGCACGCCGGCACCAAACCCGAAATCGCGCGGGCAATCGAACTGCACTACAAGCCCAAGGGCCCGACCGACGTCGTGCCGCGCGAGGAAGACGGTGACAGCGTCGCCATAGCCGTGGCGCTGGCCGACAAGCTCGATACGCTCGTTGGGTTTTGGGCCATCAATGAAAAGCCGACCGGCTCGGGTGATCCCTACCAACTCCGCCGCGCCGCTCTCGGCGTCATTCGCATTGTACTGGAGAATGATCTAAGGCTGCCGCTTCAGAGAACCTTCATTCGATCTGCTGAACTATATGTTCAGCAAATAAAAAGTCATACCGACAGAATGAAGGTTGTGGGCCTTTCCGTTGGTCATTTGGCCGACGCCGAGAAGTGGCTGGAAAACGTCAAAGCTCATGTATCCAGTGTCGCTCAGATTCGCGAAATCATGTTTCTCTTTAATCCCTTGAACGAAGAGGCTGGCGTCCTCTCCTTTTTCGCTGACCGTCTGAAAGTCTTCCTGCGCGACCAGGGCAAGCGCCCCGATCTCATTGACGCCGTCTTCTCGTTGGGTGGCCAAGACGACCTCGCGCTCATCGTGCGCCGCGTCGAAGCCCTCGATGCCTTCCTCAAAACCGACGACGGCGCCAACCTGCTCTCGGGCGTCAAGCGCGCAGCCAACATCCTTGCCATCGAAGAAAAGAAAGACAAAAAATCCTACGCCGGTACCTACGACTTGGCGCTGCTCAAGGAAAACGAAGAAGTCGCGCTCGCCGCCAAGATCGAAGAGATCAAGCAGGACACTGTCGCCGCCATCAACGTCGAGAATTTCGCTGGTGCCATGCGGGCACTCGCTGAACTGCGCGCGCCGGTTGACGCCTTCTTCGATAAAATCCTGGTCAATGCCGAAGACGCAAGAATCCGCGAGAACCGCCTAGCGCTTTTGTCCGAAATCCGCGCCGCCACCGCCACGGTCGCCGATTTTTCCAAGATTGCGGGCTAGCTACCCCGCTGACATCCCGCCGGGCCAATGTCCCGCTGTCATGCCTCAGCCTTGTGCCTAGGATCCATTCCGCCGCTTGCCCGGAATTTGTGGAACGATGGATCCTAGGGACAAGCCCTAGGATGACAATTATCCTGCTGAAAATGCTTTGATCAAAGGGAGCTGACGAAACGACCATCAAGCCCTCACTTGATGGCGCGACACCCCGCAGGGCCGCGGTCACGTCAACTCCCCTACGCAGCTATTAACTAAACAGCCGCCCCGGATATAGCCACTTTGAGGAGAGGGTGTTTCTCGGTAATTGCAGATCACAAAGCATTACAAACGTACGCCGCCGCGTGATCAGATATCTGATCACTCCCGTGTCAGCCCCTTCGCCGCCAACTCCTCAAGGTACCCGCTCCAACGCTGCTCCTTCTCGCGGCCGAGCAGATGCAGATAGCCCCAGGTGAACAATCCGGTGTTGTGGCCATCATCGAAGCCGATGCGCGTCGCGTAATTGCCGACTGGCTTCAGATCCACGATTTTGACGTTTTTCTTCCTCGGCACGGTGACGCGCTGATCGGCGGAATGGCCCTGCACTTCGGCCGACGGGCTCATGACGCGCAACATTTCGGCTGAGAATTCAAAGGCGCGGCCATCTGGAAACGCCGTTTTCAATGTTTTGCCGCCATCCGTCACATCGAGCACCGGCGGCGGCGTCAACGTCCCCTTGGCGCGTTCAACTTCGGTCCACACCTTCGCTGCAAGTTCGCGGAAAATTTGCGCGTGCACGCTTTCAGGTGCCGTTACCGTCAACGGTTTGCCGCTGTCTGATGTCTCCCGGATGTCCATGTGCAGCGGCACTTCGCCGAGGAACGGTATGCCGGCCTTCGAGGCTTCATCGCGGGCGCCGCCGTGGCCGAAAATATCCGATCGCGTGCCGCAGCTTGGGCACAGGAAGTAGCTCATGTTTTCGACAATGCCGAGGATCGGCACTTCGACGCGCTTGAACATGGCGATGCCCTTGCGGGCG
>JAYUCQ010000010.1:0-6692 GCA_043740265.1 Hyphomicrobium sp. | reverse complement strand
TCGGCGGCTATAATTTCCAATGGGCCTGGTCGAGCGGGTGGTCAGCTGGGCAAGCGGTTTAGACTTCAACCCAGCTTCTCTTGCAATCCTTTTAACGTCGCCACCGCATCAGCACCTGCTGACAGGAACTGGTCGACGCCTGCGGCCTTCAATGCTGCTTCCTTGTCGCCGGGGCGGCCAGCCATGAGGACGAGGCGAGCGCCAGCGGCCTTCAAGGCTTTTGCCGCCGGTTCCGCGAGAGTGGCGTTAACTGCATCCGACGAACAAATGCAGGCGGCTTTCGCGCCGCTGGCACGGAACGCTTCAGCGGCGTCTTCGGCGGACTTGTAGCCGTCTGAAATCAACGTCGCGATGCCGCCCGCGGCCAGATAGTTCTTAATCCAGGTCGTGCGCACGTTGTGGTCGGCAATTTCGCCTAAGCTGGCGAGGAAAACAATGTATCCGCCAGCAGCATCCGCCGCATCGCGGAGCGCTTCAAAGGCTTCGCCGAGGCGATGTGGCATCAACGGCGTCACTTCGATGGAAGCCTTTGCAATGGAAAGCGCCGCCGGCTTCGGCCACGGCTCCGTCTTGACGCCGTCATCGCCGAGAATTGGAAATGCGGAAACGCCGGTTATTTCCTGCTTGCCGGTTGCAATGGCCTTCGCGCGCGCGTCCGCTGACTTGGCGATCATTTCTTGAACGAAGCCGGTGGTTAGTCCCGCCAGCATGCCGCCGCGAGCTTCGATGTCCTGGAAAATCTCCCAGGCCTTGTTCGCGAGATCGTCGGTCAGCTGTTCGACGTACCACGACCCGCCGGCCGGATCGGTTACGCGGCCTAAGTTCGATTCTTCCTGGCAGACGATCTGAATATTGCGGGCAACGCGGCGGGCGAAAGCGTCCGGCTTACCGAGTGCGAACGTAAACGGCAGCACGACGATGGCGTCGGCGCCGCCAATGGCAGCCCCCGTGCACGCGATTGTCGTCCGCAAAATGTTTGTCCAGCAATCACGCTTGGCCATCATGCGATACGACGTTGGCGAGGCGAATTGAACCTTGGCGGCAGTGTCTCCCGCGCAGCAAGCGTCAGCAACGCGCCAGACGAGGCGGCGGGCGGCGCGGAGCTTGGCGATGGTTGCGAATTCATCGGCGTCGGCTGCGAGCGACACAGCAATCTTCGCGATCGCATCCCTGGGTGCAATGCCGCCATGCTCACAGGCGCGGAGGTAGGCGACGAAAGTTGCCAACATGCAGGCCAGTTCCTGGGCCTCGGTGGCGCCGGCGACGTGATAGCCGGTACCGTCGGCCATCAGCGCCGTAACGTTTGGCATTTGCAATGCCGTCGTGGTCAGTGCAACGGCGCGGGCAAAGTTGGTTTCAGCCGTATCGATCCAACGTCCCTGACGCGCCAGTACGCCGAGCGGGTCGGCGCCAAAGGAGCCGCGGCGCTGGGCATCACTCAAGCCGCGTTCGGTCCAAACTGCCAGAAGCGCCGATGCTGCGGTGAAAAACTGGTCCTCGGCGATGATCGCGATAGGGCATACGTCGAGCAAGACGTCTTTGAGGGCGATAGCGAATGCTTCTTTCGTAGGCGCCAGTCCAATGCCGCTGGCCTGAAGCGCAATCGAGGTCACGCCGCCTTCAAGGTCATCGAGGATCGCGGCGTTGAGTGCTGCAGGATCGCTTTCTATATGAATGGTGCGAATGTCCCACCCTTGCCCATCGCGGACAGCCTTCGTGCCGCGGGTGAAGGGCGCTGCGCCCGGCATCGCGCCCTCGGCAGAAACGAGTGCATCTTTGCGTGTGTAAAGCGGATCGACGCGGATGCCGTCTGCGGTTTTGGCGACGAGCCGCTTGTCGAAGTCGGCGCCCTTCAGGGCCTTGTCGACCATTCCGCGCCACTGCTCGATCTTGGCGGCAGCGAAGTCGCTGGCTAGCTTCGTGTCAGAGGTCGTCGTCATGTCGCGCTTTTCCTCGGGGAACGGTCCTGAAACTTGATATACCCGGACAGATGCGCCTTTGGAGGGCTTTTCGTTCGCGTGGTTGCTGCCCAATTGCCGCGCTTTGATCCACTCCCCGTTGCCGCGCCTAACCGCGAAACTCCCCTCTACAACCGGGATTTGCAAAGGCGCGCCGTGCGTGGCATCAGATTTGGCCATAACAAGGCCCCGAGTCGCGTTTTCAGGGTAGGCTGGCGGCTTGTGTTCTAAGGAACCAAATATGTCCAACACGACGACTGATGCAACGCCGCACGGCCAGTTGCCCGACCCGCGCGACTACGTCCAGGACGGGATGATCCTGATCGGCGCCAGCAAGTCCGGCAAGGACACCGTGCCCGAATGCATCGAACTGGCACTGGCCAATCGTCATGGCCTCGTTACCGGCGCAACCGGCACCGGCAAAACGGTGACGCTCCAGGTTTTGGCGGAAGGGTTCTCAGCGGCGGGCGTGCCGGTCTTCGCAGCTGACATTAAAGGTGACCTCTCCGGCATTGCCGCAGTTGGTGACCCAAAGCCCGTACTCGTCCAGCGCGCCGAAGAGATCGGGCTGTCGCGCTATGGCAATACGTCGTTTCCCGTTGCCTTCTGGGATATCTTTGGCGAACTCGGTCATCCCGTGCGCGCGACGGTGCAGGAGATGGGGCCGCTGCTGCTCTCACGGCTGATGGAATTGACCGAGCCGCAGGAAGGCGTTCTTAATATCGCCTTCCGCTGGGCCCAGGATCAGCGCGAGGACGGCGACAAGAACATGTCGATCCTCGACCTCAAGGACTTGCGCGCCGTCATCGACGAAATGGGCAATCGTGCAGGCGAGCTGCGCAGCAAATACGGCAACGTCGCTGTACAAACGGTTGGTGTTATTCAGCGCCGCCTGCTGGTTCTTGAAGAACAGGGTGCCGACAAGTTCTTCGGCGAACCGGCGCTCGACATTCAAGATTTTATCAAGCTCGACAAGGACGGCCGCGGCATCGTCAACATACTCTCAGCCGAAAAGCTGATGAACACGCCGCGGCTCTATTCGACATTCCTGCTGTGGATGCTGTCGGAACTGTTCGCGAAACTTCCCGAAGTCGGCGATCTCGACAAGCCGAAGCTCGTGTTCCTGTTTGACGAAGCGCACTTACTTTTCAACGAAGCGCCGAAAGCCGTGCTCGACCAGATCGAGCGCGTAACCCGTCTCATCCGCTCGAAGGGCGTTGGCGTCTACTACGTGACGCAGAGTCCGGCGGACGTGCCCGATCGCGTCTCGGCCCAGCTCGGCAATCGCATCCAGCACGCGCTGCGCGCCTTCACGCCGAAGGAACAGAAAGCTATTCGCGCTGCGGCGACAACGTTCCGCGCCAACCCCGCGCTCGATACCGAGCGGGTTATTCAAGAGCTGAAGGTCGGCGAAGCCCTGGTTTCGTTCCTGCACAACAAGGGCGAGCCGTCGATGGTGCAGCGGACGCTGATCCGGCCGCCGATGTCACGCGTCGGGCCGCTAAAACCGGACGAACGCAAGGGCGCGATGGAGAAAGACATTCAGAATCGCAGGAAATACAAGGATTTGGTCGATCGCGTCTCGGCTTTCGAGCGCTTGAACGAGAAGAATACCGCCGTCGGTCAAGTTAAGGACAAACTCAGAAGCTTCGGAAATCTGTTTCGCATCAACCGGAGTTAGCTAGGGGAAGCATTGTAGCTTAAGAGAAAATTCCCTATTTTAGGGTGCGAGTCGTACCGCAGCGATGGCCAAAGAGTTGGCCTGACGGATCAAGGAGCACGGCCTATGGGTTTCCGCTTTCAGAAGCGCTTCAGTGTCCTCCCGGGCGTGAAGGTCAACCTGTCAAAGTCGCGCGTCTCGACGTCGATAGGCGGCAAGGGTGCGGGCATAAACATCGGTCCTGACGGAAAGCCAATGGTTACCGTTGGCATTCCCGGCACGGGCATGAGCTATCGCCAGCAGCTTGGCCCCGTCCATCTGGTCCTCGGGCTTGTCGTCGTGGCGCTGCTCGCCGGCCTCGCATACTTGATTGCGCCGGACATGGTGCGCAGCGCCCTTCACTGGTGGCAGCCGAAGTGGTTTTGAGAACAACCGGCGTCTGGCGGCTATCCTAAGCCCATTGGCTGCTAACGTTTTCGCGCCAGCGCTGCCGGTGTTGGATTGTGCAGCCAAGGACCGCCGTTGCGTCCTATTTTGACGCCGGTCTCGAACAGCGCAGTCTGATACTCCGGGTCAACGAACTCCATTGCCTTCATCGTGAAGTCGGGCGGCACCGCCAGCAAATTGAATTCGGCGCCTGCATCCTGGGCCAACCGGTAGATGCGATATAGCTCGGTCAGGTTCTGACTTTTGATAAGCGTTGAGATGGCCCGCGCCGCAATCGAAACCGCTTTTGGTTTTATAACCTCGGATTCTGGCGTCAACTTTCCGTTCTTGATTATGTAAAGGCGGCGAATGGGTGGCGCTGAATAAAGTGCGTCGAAGGCTTTGAACGGCACTTGCACAGGCAGAACGAAAACTTCGCGCGTCGTTCCGCCATCGACATGAAGTTCGTCGAAGGGCTTGCCGCCGGCCACAACAGGAATTGAAACAGGCGGCAGTGCGCCCGGAATTGCGCTCGAAGCCAAAATGACTTTGCGGAAAAGTTGGAGTGCCTCTTCGTTGCCGCGCCGTGCGATCTCGCCCATATTCCAAACCACTGGCCGCTGGGCGTCGAGATTTGTCGTCAGCACGAATAGCAAGCGGCCGCGGCCATATTGCGCAGCTACGGCACGCAGCATTTTCTTGTCGACGTACTGGGCGATGAGGGACTGCATTTGCGCGTTGTCGGCCAATGCCGGTCCGCCAAGCAGTCCTGGCAGAATAGACGACGTGACGATTTCGCTGGTTTGATACTGCGTCCAGATTTCTTTCAATTGTCGATCGTACCTCGAACCAAGGAAGGCAAACGGCGCTATGATCGCGCCGGCACTGACGCCAGTAACGATTTCAAATTCGGGGCGGTCACCGCGTTCACTCCAGCCCGCTAAAACACCGGCACCAAACGCGCCGTCGCCGCCACCACCTGAAAGCGCCAGAGTTTCAACGACTGGGCGACCGTCAACGAGCTCTGAATTTTGGGCGAGGCGCGGAAGGCCGGGAATGCGGCTGTGGATTGCAGTGATGACATCCTGGGGGGCTTCGTCCTGCCAGAAGCGGACATTCGGCATGCCGGCAACAGTGGCCTCGGACGCAAGTCGCGCGTCTCCAATACCATTGTGCTCGAGAAGCGTTGCGCAGCCACCAAGGTTCGCGAACACAGCCACGGCAATGATAAACAACGCTGAACGCAACACCAGCAACGCGATCCCCAGAAAGCGCTTCTATTTCCCACGAGGCCACGCCCCACTGGACCCGTTGATTTTGCTGCATTGCCTCAGCGGATACAAGGTGGAGCACTCCGAGCACGCCCTGCCGGCACAGAATGGGTGCCTATCCGCCACGCTTGGCTAAGACTGGGCCAAGATTTGCTGGCGTGTCCAGACGTCAGCTGCGGCGAGAAGCCCCGAATGCTGGCGCCAATCTGTCGCTGTCATATTGGCGTGCGCAGGCGGGATCAGAAGCCAGTCACCGGGCTCAAGGTGCTGCTCAAAGCGGCCACGATTAGCCATCAGCGAGCGCACCAGAACATTTGCGGCCGAAGGGGCGTTGGGCAGCTTAGCCCGGGCAAACGGATTGAGCATGTGGCGCAGCAACGCGCGCCGCGCCGGCAAACTCGCATAGTCGACGTCGAAGCGTTCGCCCTCGACCGGATTGAGACTGACGACGACGTTTGGACCTCGCTTCAATGCGTGCATAACTTCAATCGGCACGCTGGCGATGACCGAGCCATCGACCAGCATACGGCCATCGCTGCTATAGAACGGCGGCAGCAATCCTGGAATAGCGGAACTGGCGCGGATCGATTCCCACACTGGCCCCGAGCGATGCACGACGAGTTCGCCGTTTGAGAGATCGGCCGATACGGCGAAGTACGGCTTCCACAGGTCTTCAATCCGGGTGTTGCCGTACTCGGCCATCAGGTGGGCGTCGAAATGCGTGTGGTCGAGCAGGCTGTAGCGCGGCAGCGTGTAACGGCCGAAGGCCTTGCCTTCGATGAACATGCGGTGGACGCGGGCGTCGATCTCATCGGGCGCGAGGTCTTGCGCGAAGGCCGCCGCCATAGCCGCGCCGCCTGAGGTTCCGCCAACACAATCGAAATTGGTGCCGGTATCGCGGAAGGCTTTGTAGACACCGATATGCGCGGCGCTGTAGGCGCCACCGCCGCCAGCCACATAGCCGAGCGCTTCACCGCGCAGAAAGCGCCACAGGCGTTCCGCGTCGGCGCTGCTCTCAACAGCGGCGTGGTGATGCATGAAGCAATCGCGATTGTACAGCCAATGCCGCGTGCCTTGAACGGCACGTGTTAGCGTGCTGGCGCGATTGTGCACGAGGACGAGACGATGAGCGGACGGGCGGTGCAGCGAACGCGCGAAGGTTTCGAGGCCGTTGAGGGCAATGGCACTACCGACCGGTCCATCAGGATGAGCGGCAACCGCGAGGATCGTGTCGGCCTGCCGGATCACCTTCTCGCTCCACGGCGTTAAGGTGCCATCGGCGATAAAAATAATCGAGTGGTAGCGGGCTTCGAGCTCGTTCAGCGCAGCTGTTGTCGTGGCGTCTGCAAAGGCGCCGTTCGAAATGTGATCGCCGAT
>JAYUCQ010000009.1:0-6719 GCA_043740265.1 Hyphomicrobium sp. | reverse complement strand
AAAAACTCGATTTCGCGAATGCCGCCGCGCCCAAGTTTGATATTCTGGCCGAGCACCGTGAGACCGCCCACCCCTTTTAAATCGCCAAGACCTTTGTGAACATGGATCTGCCGCTTCATCGCGTGGACATCGGCAATGGCCGCAAAATCAAGCGACTTGCGCCAGATAAACGGTGCAAGTTCCTCCAAAAATGTTTTTCCGGCCTCGATATCACCGGCGCAACAGCGCGCCTTAATCATCGCCGCGCGTTCCCAGTTCTGCCCGACGGTTTCATAGTAGCCGTGCGCTGCAACAGTCGACAACGCCACCTGCGTCGCCCCCGCGTCGGGCCGCAACCTTAAATCCGTGCGGAAGACATAGCCGTCGGCGGTGCGCTCTTCCAAAAGCACCACCAGGTCGCGGGTCATGCGGACGTAAAACGATTGTACGTCAACGCCGTCGCTCACACGCGCCAAAGTCCGGTCGAAAAAGACGATGAGATCGATGTCGCTCGAATAGTTCAATTCGAAGGCGCCATGCTTGCCCATGGCCAGAACAAAATAGCCCGAGCCCTTTTCCGGTGCGCTCGAGTCTTGCGGCAGCCATTGGCCCTTAACCGATGCCATGCGAAACAGATAACGCACCGCCGCCGCAACCGCCGCATCGGCTGCCTCAGATAGAACCCGCGTCACCGTCATGACCGGCCAGACGCCGCCGACATCGGCCAGCGCCGTTAGAAGCGCAACATCGTTCTTATATTGCCGCAGGACCCTCTTTGCGCCAGCGTCATCGGCAACATCCGCCATCGCCACGTGAAGCTCGGCCGTCCGCTGTGAAAACAACTCTTCCGGCACGCTGGATAAAATCCGCTCCAGCCGCTCGGTATCCCGCTCTATGAGCCCCGACAGATAGAGTGAGCCTTCGAACACACCGCGCAGCAGCCGCGTCACAGCATCATTCGACACGAGACCCCGCAGGCTTGGCGTCGCCTCCGCACCCAGCAACAACGCCAGGTCTGCCGCCCCGCGCCCATCGGCATCACTCACCGGCGCGGCTGTGATCCGGTCTGCAAGAGTTGCGGCGGAGGGGCTTTGCATGGACTTACTTTGCAGCCATTGGCGCCCGCTCGTCACCAGGAAGTTGGCCTTTCAGCGGTTGCACGACAACGCGCTCCGACAAAATGAGATCAACTTTCAGGCCTGGATGATTGTCTTCCAAGCGAATTTCGCCGTGATGCAATCTTGCAACCGCCGCGACCAAGCTCAAGCCGAGACCGGTGCCGGGCTTCGTCCGGCTTTCTTCAAGCCGCACGAACCGCTTCAGCACCCGCTCGCGGTCGGCGGCCGAAATTCCAGGTCCCGTATCGGCAACCGAAATCACCGCGCCGCCGCCACGCCGCCCCGCTGCGACCCGTATGGCGCCGCCCGCCGAGCTGACGCGCGAATACTTGATGGCATTGTCGATCAGGTTGGCGATGGCCTGCCCGATCAGCTGCTTGTTGGCCATCACCTCGACGCCTTTGCCGGCTTCGACGGTCAGGGCAAAGCCATCTTCTTCGGCAGCTGGCATATAGAGTTCTGCAACATCGTCCACCAGCGCTCCAAGATCGAAGCGTTCCAAGCTATCCTGCAACGGCCCGGCTTCAAGGCGCGCAATCAGCAACAGGGCGTTGAAGGTCTTGATCAGCTCGTCGGACTTTTCAATCGTCCGCTCCAGGCCTTCGCGATAGGCGTCGCCGCCGCGCGGATCACGCAACGCAGCTTCCGCTGAATTGCGCAAACGGTTGAGCGGCGTTTTCAAATCGTGGGCGATGTTGTCGGATACTTCGCGCAACCCGCTCATCAGACCTTCGATCCGGTCGAGCATTTCGTTTAAGTTCTGCGCCAAGGCATCGAGTTCGCCGCCACCGCCTTCAACCGGGATGCGGCGCGAAAGATCGCCGTCCATAATCGACCGGCTGGTCGCCGTAATCGTATCCAGGCGTTTCAGCGTAAAGCGGCTGACGGCCAAGCCGCCTGCAAGCCCCAACAGCGACAACAATCCGAAGCCGGTCAGAAACGTTCGCTTCATCGCGTCGGCGAACGCGCGCTGCGCTTCGATATCGCGGCCGATGATCAGCGTATTGCCGCCGCCAATATCAACGGGAACGGCGACCGCCAATCCGCGTTCAGAACCACCCGCCGATAGCGCCGTGTTGTAGCGAAAAACCCCACCCTGCGGCGACGCCTCGAGTTCCGGCGGCAGCCGGTTCAAATTCCCGGCAAGCTTTACCCCGGAACTGTCAGTCAAATAATAGAGCCCCGGGCCATCCGGACGGCTCAGCGCCGCGACCTTTTCGGTGATCGTCGCAATGCCGCCGCCCAGCGCATCGGTGCGCAGCACTTGCGCCTCGGCTTTCAGCGTTGCCAGAACCTGCTCAGTCAGGATCGTGTTGGTTTGCCGGAACAGCACGCCCGCCAAAACAGCGGCCGCGATCACAAACGCGATCACCGCCGCTGCCGTTAGCCGGAATGCGGTGGTCGAAAAGACTTTGATGATCCGCTCAGACAGGGCCGTCACGAAGCGTATATCCTGCGCCGCGCACCGTATGCAGCAGCGGCTTGTCAAAGCTCTTGTCTATTTTCGACCGCAACCGCGACACGTGCACGTCAATGACATTGGTTTGTGGATCGAAGTGATAGTCCCAGACGTGCTCCAGCAGCATTGTCCGCGTCACCACTTGGCCGGCGTGCTGCATCAGATATTCGAGCAGACGATATTCGCGCGGCTGCAATAGAATATGCTCGCCGCCGCGCGTGACGCGATGCGATAACCGGTCAAGCACCAGATCGCCGACCGAATAGCGCGTCTGCTGTTCTTCCGGCACCGTGCGCCGCCCGAGCGCTTCGACACGCGCCAGCAATTCCGAATAGGCATAGGGCTTAGTCAGGTAATCATCGCCGCCAGCGCGCAGGCCTTTCACGCGGTCGTCGACTTCACCGAGCGCCGAGAGAATGAGAACCGGCGTCCGGTTGCCGTTGGTGCGCAGTGTCTTGATCACCGACAAGCCATCGAGCCGCGGCAGCATGCGATCGACAATCAGCACATCGTACGTGCCCTCGCCAGCCAGGCCGAGCCCGGTTTCGCCATCGCCAGCAAGGTCGGCGGTATGACCGCTTTCCTTTAGCGATTTTTGCAGAAACTGCGCGGTCTCGCGGTCGTCTTCGATCACCAGCACACGCATTGTTATGGTCTCACTCGCTTGCAAAACACGATTGTCCTTTATCACTCTTAGCGGCTGCGCCGTAAAACGTCGAGGAAACCTCGTAGCGACGTCGAGATAAGGTTGAGGCGGGCCCTCCAATTTGGAAGACGCCGCCCCATTCGTGTTGTCTTTGCATTTCGGCTAGGACGATTGGCCCGGCCGGATCAAAAGGCTTAACCCTTCTTGTCCTTCAACTGCACGGCGACGAAGCGCTTCTGGTCGGCCGACTTGATGTGCAGCAACACCGCTGACCGCTTCATGTCCTGTGCCTTCTTGACGCCCGATACGACATCTTCCGGAGCCGCAACCGGCTGACCGGAGACTTCCAGAATAACGTCACCGGCTTTGACACCCTTTTCTGCGGCATCCGACGAGGGATCGACTTCGGCAACAGCAACGCCTTCCTTCGGGCCTCCCTTGCGGGCCGGCATCAAGGTCAAGCCGAGCTGGCTCAGTTCCAGAGAGGCCTTGTCCTCCGGCTTGCTGCTGTCGTCGTCGTCACCTGGACCCGCGCCTACCTTGGCCATTGCTTCCTGAGTGTTGGGGAACAAGCCGAGCTTCACCTTGACGATCTGCTCGGCGTTGTTGCGCCAGACTTTGACATCAACCGTCGTATCCGGGTTGAGTTCGGCGATCTTGCGCGCGAGGTCACGGCTGTCGGCAATCTTTTCCTCGTTGATCTGCAGAATTGCATCCTGCGCCTTGAGGCCCGACGATGCAGCCGGACCTGACGGCGTCACTTCGCTGATCAACGCGCCCTTCGGCTCCTTGAGGCCCAGGCTTGCGGCGGTATCTTCGTCGACGTTCTGAATTTTAACGCCGAGCCAGCCGCGGTTCACGGTGCCGCCAGACTTCAACTGCTTGACGACTTCGGCAACCGTCTTTGCTGGCACGTCGAAGGCGATACCAACGCTGCCGCCGGATGGCGAATAGATCGCCGTGTTGACGCCCAGCACATCGCCGTCGAGGTTGAACGTTGGGCCACCGGAGTTACCTTTGTTCACCGCTGCGTCGATCTGCAGATAATCATACGGCCCAGACCCGATATCGCGGGCCAACGCCGAGACGATGCCTGCGGTCACCGTGCCGCCGAGACCAAACGGATTGCCGACGGCCAGCGCCCAATCACCGACGCGCGGTTCCTTTTCGGACAGCTTGACGGCTGGGAATGTCTTGTCGCTCTGGATTTTGATCAGCGCGATATCGGTGCGCGGATCGGTACCGACCAGCTTGGCTTCATACTTGGTGCCTTCGCCGTGCGGGTTGTCGTCGAAAACAACCTGAATCTTGGTCGCGCCATCGATGACGTGGTTGTTGGTGACAACATAGCCGTCTGTCGAGATCACAAAGCCTGAACCCTGGCCCTGAACCATTTTGGGCTTGCCGTTTTCGCCTTGGCCCTGGCCAAAGTCCTTCGGGAGGTTCTTGAAGAAGTCATGCAGCGGGTGATCCTCAGGCAATTCCGGCATCTGGAAGTTCGGGCCGCCGTTGCCACCATTTTTTCCGCCCTTGCTCTTGTTCTCCGCCATCTTCGCGGCGCCGCCGTCGTTAACGACCGAAACCGAGACAACCGAGGGCTTAACCTTTTCGACGAGGTCGGCAAAAGACAATGGTGCCCGGCCAAATGGTGTCACGACGGAATCCGCGGGCTTCATTTCGGCGCGTACCGGCGTCGTCATCCCGGTGAATGCGAGACCTAGAGCGCCTGCGGCGATCATCGCCACGAGCGCTGGCCCGTTCTTTGCTGTGAAAGCATTCGTCGTGGCCGTAAAGCGATGGGAAGAGCGCATCCCGAATTCTCCAATTTGAAACAGGCATCTTGAGCCTTACCCATGGAGTTACGGGACGCGGGATTACCGCAGCATTTCGGCCGTCTTAACTGTTGGTAATGTCGCCGGTCGTCCCGCCTGGGATGGGCACGGCGAGGCCGAGGTCCTATGCGTCATACGCCGCCCTTCCGCGCCTTTGAAGCTGTCCGGCTTTTGCTTGCCGCGGCCTGTGCGATTGCCGCCATTGTTTCGTTTTCAACCGCCAGCCCTGCGGCCGTTTTCGGCACCGACGACCGCCGCCCGTTGATCAAAGCAGACGCAGCGCTTGCCCGTAAAATCGGCACGCTTGCCTCCTCTGAGACTGGCGCGTACTGCACCGCGTTCTGCGTCGCGCCAGACGTCATCGCCACTGCTAGTCATTGCCTGTTTGGTACGTCCAACAGCTCCGCCCCCAAACTCAAAAACTTGCAGTTCCGGCTTGCGTCCGCCAGCGCGCCGTCACCGGCAACACCGATTGAAGGCTGCGCAACCGCCAGCCAATCGAAAAACGTGATCTCAGGCACAACGCGTCTCGCCATCATGCCACCGATCAGCGCTGCACAAGACTGGGCGGTCGTGCGTCTCGCAACACCGGCCTGCACATCCGGCGGTCTGACACTGAGCGAAAAACCAGCCGCCGAAATCCGCGAAGCTGCGGCGCGCGGCGAGATTTATCAGATAGCCGTTCACGCCGATCTGCCGGACAAAAAATTGCGCCGCGGCGGACCGTGCGCTGTATCCACGTCTTTTCCCGGCGCCGATGAAGCCGCCATCAGCCGCGACTTCGCCACACCAGATGCTATTTTGTTTCACACCTGCGATACTGGTGGCGGCTCATCCGGTTCTCCGCTGTTGATTGATACTCCAGACGGCCCCGAGGTCGCCGGCATCAACGTTGGTACGTATGTGCTCTCGCGCAACGTCACCACCGAGCAAGACAGTCAACCTGCGTCCATAAGCGAGCCCATCGCCAATACCGCTATTTGGATCGCAGCAATTGCGGGGGCTGTTGCGCAGCTAAAGCCGCATTGAACACTTCCCCCTCTCCCCACGCCTCTGCCCTTGGCGTGGGGAGAGGGTTGGTGTAAGGGGCGGCCGCTCGTTGTGAGCGTGTTGTCGCCCCTCACCCTAGCCCTCTCCCCGTGAAGTACGGGAAGAGGGGACAAGTTCCGCTCACGCGTCCAAAATCTGATCGAGCTTCTTGCGCTCGGCATCGCTCAACGGCACCGCGCCATCAGCCTGTGCGCGCCTCGCTGTCATAGCCCGCATGCCAAACCAAGCGCCGACCAAAAGCAGCAGCAGCGGCGACAACCACAGCAGCAGCGTCGAAGCTCTAAACGGCGGCTTCAGCAAAACGAAATCACCATAGCGCGCGACAATAAAATCAACCGCCGCCGCATCGCTATCACCCGCAGTCAAACGCTCGCGCACCAGCAAGCGCAAATCTTTCGCCAAGGGCGCATCGCTGTCATCGATCGACTGGTTCTGACAAACGAGACAGCGCAGCCCGCCCGAAATCTCGCGGGCCCGATGCTCCAACCCAGCATCCGGCAAAATCTCATCGGGTTGCACAGCCAGCGCGGCGAACGGCATCGCTAGACCCAGCGCCGCCACACCAAGAAACCGGACGACGTGCAACCTGCGCATCATCACCTCACTCCGCTGCAATGACTTGCGGCGGCGGCCGC
>JAYUCQ010000008.1:0-6721 GCA_043740265.1 Hyphomicrobium sp. | reverse complement strand
ACCTGAAAGCTGACGCGCTCCCAAGATTCCTTGCCGCGCGGAACATAGGCGTCGAGTTTTGCGGCGATAGATTTCAGAATCGGATCGGTGGCGATGCTGGCGCGCTGACGATCACCCCAGTCTTTGAAAAATGTTTCGAACGGCGCACTCGGCGGTGCGGCTTCAACGACGTCGTTGAGTGGGCGGCCGAATTTTGCTTCCAGAAATTTCGCGAAGGCCGGGCGGCCGTCTGCAACATCGTCATCGGCATCGCGGATGAGTTCGGACGGCAGCGCAACAGATTTTCCGGCGGCAACGAGATCGCCTTTGTCGTCGAATGCTGCGAGCGCCCAACTGGCCAGGAAGGCTTCGAGTGAAGGAGCTTCGATGCGCGTCTCGCCCTCGCTGCCGATGTAGACAATGGGGTTGGGTCCAGGCGGCGCGTCTTCCCTGAACCACTCGGCGACGCGCGATCCGTCGGGCAAATGCATGAAGGTGCCGAAGTGCGGCCACAGATCAACGCCGTGTTCCAGCCAGTAATCGTCCATCCGGTCGCCGAGGAGGCGTGTGGCGCCGAGCGACATCCATTCTTTGTCGCGGATGTACGCCAACGCGTCGGCGAGCAACGCTGGAGGATCGCGGCCGTCTGGCCACTGGTGGGTGATGTCATCGAAGTCGGCGGCGGTATCATAGGTTTCAGTCACAGGATTTGCTCCGGCGGACGGCACGTCGAACGGGGTTTTGATCTTGGCAGCAAGCGGCAACAGCAACGCCGAAAGCATACGCCTGCGGGTCATGTTCAGGCTATGTGCCTTCATCGGTCCGAAGTCCTAATGCTGCTTGCGCTTTAGGTGGCAGACTTTGGTTTTGGTGCCATCGCCATTGTTACGCCAGGAGCAACCGGGGTTTGGCGGTGTCTTGTCATAGATGTAGTAGAGGCCGCGCCGCTTTTTGGTAAAGGTTTGATTGGAGACATCGTGGCCGCCGATGCGGACGTTGTTGCCGAAGTGAACATCGGCGGCTGCGGGATGGGCGATACTTAGAGGCATGGCGAAAACTAGGAATAACGAGATGGCATTGCCAGCGTGAAACCTTGAAAGTCTCGAGTGCAGCATGTATCGCAACCTCTTCCCAGCGGGCGCCGTGTTGACGCGTCGCCACGCTTACAAGTTCAACGATCTGTAGGCAACTGAATGGGTGTCTATAACTCCGTGGCGTCAGCCAGCGACGTCAAAATGGCTCGACGATTTGGCCGACTTGCGGGCTTGCGCCATCGCGGAATGTGACCTCGAGGATGAGATTAAACACGGCGTCATCCCAAGGCTGCGGATAGCTGCCATCGGGCGCGCCGAGTGCAGACAGCAGGTCTGGAATGTTGCCGTGACGCCAGGCGATGACGCCGGATTTGCCTGCGTAGTTGGGTTTTGCGAGGTGTTCCACGAGTGCAATCGTTTCATTATCGTCGAATTTTTCATCGATCTGGAGAGCCAGCGCGGCGGCCAGTGGCGCGATCGTGTCGTAAGGCCGCTGCGATTTATTCGAGCGGCGCGCAGCGAATAGAAAATCGGGCGTGCCGAACTGCTTCGGAATATAGGTTGCGAGCCGCTCCGCCCGCTGTTGGCCTTGCGCCGATAAATGCGGGTCAGCATTGTCGCCGGTCTTTTCGCCGTGGCGCATGATGAGCAAGCGCGCCGGGCCTGAGCCGGGGGCAAAGGGCGAGACGCCGGAGGGTGGGCGCGCTGCCTCGGGTCCTGGGCCGCGAATTAGGTCTTTCAGCCAGTCGAAGAAACTCATGTGCATCTCTCGTTAGACGGATAGCTTGGCGAATGCCAGTGATGGAGGGCGCACCGAGCGCAGAGCCTACGCCTAGCAGGGCAGTTCTGCTGAACGTAAAGACACAGCAAGGCCCGAGTGCACAACGGGCCTATTGAATTCTATAAAGCCTCGTCGCAGTTCGGGTGAGGCGGTTGGTTTTGGGAGTGGGCGCTCGCCGGAAGACTATCGATGAACCTGCGGAACTGTCGGAGTTCCTCAAGCGAGAGGTCTTTGGCGGCTTCCATAATTTCTTCAAGAGTGCGCATAGATTTAGATTACACGAAAAATACAACGGCGCGAAGAGGGGGCGCTACTGCCCCGGCCTGCCTGTTTTCTTAGGCCGGCCGCGGCGGCCTTTGGTTTCGGCGGGGTCACCGAACTCGCGGGTGCGGGTGGGCGGCTGCAACGTGCGATCGCTGGGTCCCGGCTCTCCACTGCGTTCTGGCCGGGATGACAGGTTGGGTTTCGGCGGCAGCGGCTTTGACGAAGACTTCACCGGCAAGCTCGCGTGTGGGCCCATTTCGTCGAGCGTTGGTTTATGCGGACCGGCAATTTTTTCGCCGAAGGCTCCGGCTTTGGTGCGCGGATCGACGTTGACCTCACGTGCACGGAGTCCCCCCACCCCTAACCCCTCCCCACCAGGGGGAGGGGAATCCCGGAGCGGGATTGGCCGGTCGGTGCCGGGACCCATGTCGTCGAGCGACGGCTTTTTTATTCTAGACGTAGATTGGGCATAGGTCGGCTGCACGGGTTCATAGGTGGTTTGGATGCGTGATGATCCCCCTCCCCCTTGTGGGGAGGGGTTAGGGGTGGGGGGAATCCCAACTGTTGGCTTTTGGGATTCCCCCCCTCCCGGCCTCCCCCTCAAGGGGGGAGGGGTAGACGGCATATTGGCGCTGGCGCCGTATTTCCTCTCGCCTTTGAAGCCGCCGGTGCGGTCTTCGACATCGCGTTGCCGTGCCATCGGGTCGTCGGCAATAGCGAGTTCGGTTTCGCGCAAACGCTTGATTTCGTCGCGCAACCGGGCGGCGGTTTCGAATTCGAGATCGGCGGCGGCGGCTTTCATGCGCCGGTCCATGTCTTCCAGAACCTTCGCCAGGTTGTGGCCGACGAGGGGTCCATCGCTGCCAATCAATCCTGCATCGACCGTGACGTGATCCTGCTCGTACACGCTCGACATGACATCGTGGATGTTGCGCTTGATGCTCTCCGGCGTGATGCCGTTGGCGGTATTGTAAGCGACTTGCTTTTCACGCCGCCGGTCGGTCTCGGCAATGGCACGTTCCATCGATCCCGTCATCTTGTCGGCGTACAAGATCACCTTGCCGTCGACGTTACGTGCGGCGCGGCCAATGGTTTGCACCAGAGACGTTTCCGAGCGCAGAAAGCCCTCTTTGTCGGCATCGAGAATAGCCACCAGCGCGCATTCCGGAATGTCGAGGCCCTCGCGCAGCAGATTGATGCCGATGAGCACATCGAACGCGCCGAGCCGCAAATCGCGGATGATCTCGATGCGCTCCAGCGTCTCAATATCGGAATGCATATAGCGGACGCGAATACCGCTTTCGTGCATGTATTCGGTCAGATCCTCGGCCATGCGTTTCGTCAAAACAGTGACGAGTGTGCGATAGCCCTTCTTCGCAACCTGGCGGACTTCGTCGAGCAGATCATCGACCTGCGACTTGGCGGTGCGGATTTCTACCGGCGGATCGATGAGCCCTGTCGGACGAATAACCTGTTCGGCAAACGCGCCGCCAGTTTGTTCGAGTTCCCACGTCTGCGGCGTGGCGGATACGAACACCGACTGTGGCCGCATCGCGTCCCATTCCTCGAAACGCAGCGGCCGGTTATCCATGCACGACGGCAAACGGAAACCGTATTCAGCCAGCGTCGCCTTGCGCCGGTAGTCACCGCGGAACATACCGCCGATTTGCGGCACGGTGACGTGGCTTTCGTCGGCGAACACGAGCGCGTTGTCGGGCAGATATTCAAACAGCGTCGGCGGCGGATCGCCGGGGTTGCGCCCCGTCAGATAGCGCGAATAGTTTTCAATGCCAGCGCACGAGCCCGTCGCTTCCATCATTTCCATGTCGAACGTGGTGCGCTGTTCGAGGCGCTGGGCTTCGAGCAGTTTGCCAGTATCGTACATTTCGTTGAGGCGGGCTTTGAGCTCGGTCTTGATCGACTTGATGGCCTGCTGCAGCGTTGGCTTCGGCGTGACGTAGTGCGAGTTGGCGTAAATTTTCACGAGTGCGAGTTCGTCGGTCTTGGCCCCGGTGAGCGGATCGAACTCGACGATGCTCTCGACCTCGTCGCCGAACAGCGAGAAGCGCCAGGCGCGGTCTTCCAAATGCGCCGGGAAGACTTCGACGGTATCGCCACGGGCCCGGAACGCGCCGCGAATAAAGTTGGCGTCGTTGCGGCGGTAGTGCAGCGCCACGAGGTCGGCGAGCAGTTGATCGCGCGACAAGCGCTCGCCCTGCTTCACGGTGAAGGTCATCGCCGTGTAGGTCTCGACCGAGCCGATACCGTAAATGCACGACACGGAGGCAACGATAATCACGTCGTCGCGTTCCAGCAGCGAGCGCGTCGCGGCGTGGCGCATGCGGTCGATCTGCTCGTTCACAGACGCTTCTTTTTCGATGTAGGTGTCGGTGCGCGGCACGTAAGCTTCGGGCTGGTAGTAGTCGTAGTACGAAACGAAATACTCGACGGCGTTGTTCGGAAAGAAGCTCTTGAACTCGCCGTAGAGCTGCGCCGCCAGCGTCTTGTTGGGCGCGAGGATAAGCGCCGGGCGCTGCGTCGCCTCGATGACGTGGGCCATCGTGAAGGTCTTGCCCGAACCCGTCACGCCGAGAAGCACCTGCGAGCGCTCGTCTTTGCGGACGCCCTCAACCAGCTCCTTGATCGCTTGCGGCTGGTCGCCTTTGGGCGAATACTCGGAGACGATTTTAAATGGCACGCCGCCTTCGCTTTTTTCCGGACGCTCGGGCCGATGCGGCACGAACTTCGGCGTCGTGCCCGCAACGATCGGATGCGTCGCCATCAGCGGCTGGCGGGCGAGAACTTCTTTGGCGCGGTCGCTGCGTTCGTCGGGTTTGGTGAGCAGCGCGTTGAGCATGTCGGTCAAGCTCTCGCCACCCATCGGCGGACGTGGCGCACCACCGCGGAGGGCGGGGAGGGTCGGCAAACCGTGCGCGTCTCTATTCGCGCTGGGCGACTCTCGTTCTTCGAGGCGGCCGCTCGGCGCAGTCGAAGGGCCAGCTCCCAAAGGACCACTCGCCGTGAACGCCGCTTGCGGCGCTTCACCAAAGCCAGGAGTTCCCGCTGCCGTTTCTTGCGGCGGCGCGGCGGGTTTGCCGGATCGGCCCTTGGAAGGACGCGGCTTGGTTGAATCAGATTTGGGAGGTCGGGCCATACGGGGAATATGGGGTATGGCGAGTGCCGGATCAAATTTTTGAGTTCACATTTTGTTCTTTGGTTGATATCTTGGCCAGAGCGATAGATCAGCCGCCAGAATCGGGGCACTGCAGAACGATGTCGGGATTCTCACTGGAATTGTGCGCAGGCGCAGGCGGGCAGGCGATTGGCTTAGAGCGACGTTTGGCGAATATCTATAAGAGTCTTCATCCAGCCCGCATGATTTCTTGCGGGCAAAGCTTTACAATCATCGTTAATCGTGAAATAAGATGCGCCGGCGGTCGCGTCAACGACTGCCGGCGCCAAAAGGGCGCACCCTTTAGCTCGGTCAGCATGGAGAACAGACATGACCAGCCTCACAGATATTGCCACTAGCGGAGCGTATATGGAAGAAGCAATCCCGAATAATTCGGCTCCGATCCCAAGGTCTGGCAAATGGTTTCCGGCCGTGTTCGGCCTTCAAGGAAAGCGACTTGCAACCTTTTCCACCCAAATCGTTCCTTTCGATATTGAGGACGTATTGGGTCATGATCCCCGTTCCCGAAATATCAAACAGATGCGCGATGCGCAGACGCAGCATTTGTACACGCATGTTCAACGCAAGACTTCCGAAGAGCGCGTCCGCGACATGTTGAAGTATTATGAGGAGCGGGTTTTTCAGGGTTATCCAATTGCTGGCGCTGTCCCGGCTGTCTCAATCGGGGTTGAGCAGCCAGTAACCTTTCAGCGTCACGGCAATCATTCATTTTTGGGCGAAATGATGCTTGAGACAGGTCGTCACAATCGCAGAATTGTATTGGACGGCCTCGGGCGCATTACCGGACTAATAGACTTAGTTGATATGGTGAGAGGCGGGAAGATCGCCCCTGAGGCTCGCGCGATTCTGCAAAACAAACTCGACGCTTGTGCGCTGCCAGTGGTCTTCTACGCTCCACAGCAAGGGCAAGCACCTTTCAGTCAAGACGAAATGGAGCAAATCTTCTGCGACTTTAATTTCCGTGCACGCCCGGTATCGCCTAAGGACGCAATCGCTCTTGACCACAGTGACCCGTACGTTGAGTTGACGCGCTATCTTGAGAGCAATTGTAAAGCCATCAAGAACTTTGGCGGGATGGTTACGAAGCGGGCGAGCCTTGGCTCAAAAGACGATCAAATTGTTGTCCAGACTGTCTTACTGCGTTTTGTACGCGGTGCCATCGAAGGCGAAGCTTATCTTGAGGCTGCGCGCAACGCCACAGTTGAAGACCCCAACTATTCAGCCGAACGTGCACCTCAAATCAAGGCTGCACTTGCAGACTTCTTAGACCAGCTATCGGAGGCAATGGGCAGCCGCTGGGCGGATCGTAGCAGTATGCACTTGTCTTCTCCGGGTTGGCAGGTGACTGGCTTGCTGTATCACGATATGGCGTTTCGTCTCGGCAAGGGGCCTGGAGACCTTGCCAAGTTTGCAGGGGCGTTGAGCAAACTCGATTGGCGGCGCGAAGGAGATGTCTTCGGTCAATTTATG
>JAYUCQ010000007.1:0-6723 GCA_043740265.1 Hyphomicrobium sp. | reverse complement strand
ACATCTGAACGTTCAGCCCGGTGCTGAACGTAGCAGAGTTCTGGTTGTATGAAGCTCCGGTTGCCGCATCGCGGCCAAAGGCGTTGTCCTCGAGGTTTTGCAGTCGCATCATGTAGCCCGCCGTCACGCCGGGCATGATCTGCGCTTGACCCGTGAACCTGACGTTCGTCGCCTGTGTTGGACCAAGGCCGTGAAGGTAGGCGTTTCTCTCGCCGCCGTCGTCCCACATCGTCAATTCCTGCGCCACGTAGCCCGTAATCGTCAAGCTGACCTTGCGATTTCCCTTGCGCGCCGTCGTGGCTACAAGTTCGGCGATGCGCTCTTCGAGATCAGCGCAGCAATTACCGCCGAGGTCAGCCGCGTTCGCGATCTGCAGCGCACCACTCATTACAAGGCTTGCAAACGCGGCCGCGATGCAGCGATGGAAAGACAGGGAACGCGTCAGGCTGGGCTTCGTCATAGTGTATTCGTCTCCAGGATCATGGGCACTGTGGGCACCAAATGAGATGTGCTCAATGTCCGCACGCTGCGCGCGGCGAAAAGGGGTATCTCGATTTGACGATGAGTGAGCCGGCGCTGGCCCGATCGTTCCGCCAAGGAACACACAAAAGTTAGCCCCGCGCTTTGGCGGTGTCTCGGGGAATTCAATCAGTTGCGCGCCCTGTCACAATCCGGTGGCGGCAACGGCACACGTGCTCATAACTTGGGCAGCGTGTGCATTTAAGGGGTTGGCCATGGTGGGTTATTGTGCGGGCGTAAGCTGCAATTGGCCGTTGCTGCTGGAAACGGCGGCCTGCGACAGCATCTGGTTGATCTCCGGAAGACACGACCCGCAGTTGGTGCCGGCTTGGCAAGTCTTGCCGACCGTTTCAGTTGTGCGGCACCCTTTGGCAATCGCCTCTGCAATTCGTCCCGCGCTCACCTGATTGCAAACGCAGATCACGGGTGTGGTATCGACGCTGCCATCCGGCATTGCGCCAGCCAGCAAGGCGCGCCGCTCGGGTGCTGTGAGATTGCTTCGCAACAACATGCTGCACAGCCATGCGCTGGGATAGGCCGATGGCGATGGTCCAAGAGATACGACGGCTCCGACCTGATCACCACCAATGTCGGCGCTGCGATAAACGCCAGCCGCATCGTCGGAAAACGAAATACGGCCTTCGGCAGATACGAGTTCGTCTGCGATCCGCCGCGTCAGTGCAGGGGGGCCGTCAATGGCGAATGTATAAACATAGCCGTTTTGAATGACGGCACGGGCCCAGTAGACAACGTCTTGTGACATCAACCCGGCGGGAACGGCACGGCTTGGTGTCACGAAGTAACCAAAACAGGACGCCTCAAGAGGGCTAACGCGCGCTGGTGTGGCTTTGAGATCGGGTTGGCCCGAGATGGCATCAACCGCACTATGCACCAACGCACCCATGCGCGCGCCGGAACTATTTTCGCCCGACCAGTGGATCGGCACAAACACAGTCCCAGCCGATATAGCATCGGTGACCATCGCGCGCGCCGTCGCGGTGCCGTTGACCGTTTCGATCCGCACGAGTGCATTCTGTTCGATACCAAGCCGGGCCGCGTCAGCGGGATTGATCTCAGCGAAGGGTTCAGGGATGTGGCTTGAGAGCCGTGGCACAAGGCCGGTGCGCGTCATCGTATGCCACTGGTCGCGGATGCGGCCGGTATTGAGCAGGAACGGCCACGTATCGCAGGTCGCAGGCCCATCAAGCGACCGCGCGACGGCGACGAATTGGGCCCGGCCCGAGGTCGTCGCAAATTGGCCGTCTGAGAAAACGCGCTCCGTGCCGGCCGAGGCATTGGTTACAGGCCATTGCACGGGTTGCAATGCGCTGTAAGCATCGGCGGTCAGCGACGACAAGCCTGAGATATTGAAAACGCGCTTGCCCTTATTTTCAAAACCCGACAGGGCTGCATGTTCGCAAAAGATTTCAGCAGGTGATGTGTAGGCGAAAGCGCCGCCATAGCCCATCCGTTCTGCCACACGGCTCAAGACCCACCAATCGGCACGGGCTTCGCCGGCAACTGCCACAAACGGCCTCTGACGTGAAATGCGCCGCTCTGAATTGGTGACGGTGCCGTCTTTTTCGCCCCAGCCATGTGCCGGCAAACGGACCGTCGCAGCGGGCAGGGTATCGTTGGCCGAGACAACTTCTGACACAGCCAGAAATTCGAGCTTTGCTAAGGATTTGCGAACCGCGTCGGCGCGCGGCATGCTGACGGCGGGGTTCGTTCCAAGCACCCATAACGCCTTGATCGAGCCGCGCTCAATGGCATCGAACATATCAACTGCTTTGTAGCCTTCGCCCGCCACAAGATTGGGCGCACTCCAAAAACGCTGCACGGTATCGCGCTCTGACGCCGAGAAGCCCATGTGGGCTGCGAGTATGTTCGCAAGTCCGCCGACTTCGCGTCCGCCCATAGCGTTGGGTTGGCCGGTCAGCGAGAATGGACCAGCGCCCTCTTTGCCGATGCGTCCCGTCGCCAGATGACAATTGGTGATAGCGTTGACTTTGTCGGTGCCTTGGATGGCCTGATTGACGCCTTGCGAATAGCACGTCACCACGCGCGGCGTCGATGCCCACAGTTTATAAAATGCCGTCACATCGGCGCTTGTGAGGCCGGTATGGAGCGCCACTTTGTCGGCTGATCCGGCTCGCTCGCGGGCAACGCTCACGGCCTCTGCAAAGCCCTCGGTATGCGAGGCAATGTAGTCTTCGTCGATCAAGCCGTTCTCGGTGAGATAGACAAGCAGGCCGTTCCACAGACACGTATCGGAACCCGACGTCAGGCCAAGGTGGAGATCGCTGCCTTCAGATGTCGCGGTTCTCCGCGGATCGATGTTGATGACTTTCGTGCCACGCGTTTGCCGCGCTTTCTGGATGCGCTGATACAGGATCGGGTGACACCAGGCCGTATTCGAACCGGCCAATACAACGAGATCGGCGGTATCGAGGTCCTCGTAATTCCCAGGCACAACGTCGGCTCCGAAGGCGCGTTTATGGCCAGCGACCGACGAGGCCATGCAAAGCCTGGAGTTGGTGTCGACGTGCGGCGTGCCGATGAAACCCTTGGCGAACTTGTTGGCGACGTAATAGTCTTCAGTCAGCAATTGCCCTGAGAGATAGAAAGCAATGGCTTGCGGCCCATACTGCTGGCGAACGCGTGTCAACTCATCGGCGACGTGAGCAATAGCGTCGTCCCAGCTGACGCGCGTTTCACCGATTTGGGGATAGAGCAGCCGCGTGTTTTGGCCGAGTGTTTCACCAAGGGCTGACCCTTTCGAACATAAGCGTCCGAAATTTGCCGGGTGATCACGATCGCCGGAGATGGCCGCTCCCGTACTGTTGGCGGTTGCGACGACGCCGCAACCAACGCCACAGTAGGGACAGGTTGTGCGCACGCCCGCGCCGGCTGGTTCCCGCTCATGCAGCATCAGTACACATCCGCCTGATAGCGGCCCGCTGCCTTAAGCTCAGTGACGAAATCTTTCGCACCAGCGAGGCTCATGTGGCCGTGGTCTTCGGCAATTGCGGCAACGGCGGCTTCGACGTCTTTGGCCATGCGCTTGGCGTCGCCGCAGACGTAGAAATGCGCGCCCGACTTGAGCCAGGTCCAAAGTTCGGCGCCGTCCTCACGCATGCGGTCCTGAACGTAGACTTTCTTGCCTGCGTCACGCGACCATGCTGTTGAGAGGCGGGTCAGCGCACCCGAGCCCGCCAAGGTTTCGAACTCGTCACGATAATAAAAATCTGTTGCCTCGCGCTGATGGCCGAAGAACAGCCAGCTCTTGCCTGGCGCCTTTTGCGCATGCCTGTGCCAAAGGAATGAGCGAAACGGCGCGACGCCGGTTCCGGGCCCAACCATGATGATGGGCGCCGATGGATCGGCCGGCAGCGCAAAGCCGTGGGCTTTTTGGATATAAACATTGACCGCCGCATTTGGCGTCGCGCGATCACATAGAAACGTCGACGCCACACCCAGGCGGGTCCGCGCACTTGCCGTATAGCGCACCGCATCGACAGTTAGGTGCAGTTCACCGGGTGTTGCCAGGGGCGACGATGAAATGGAGTAAAGCCGTGGCTGCAACGGATCGAGACATTCGAGAAAGGCTTCCGGATCTGGATGCATCGGGCCGAAGGTTTCGAGCACGTGCAGCACGTCGAACGTAGCAGCGTCGCCATCGGGATCCTGTCCCTTGGCCAGCGTCTTCAGCTTCTGCCGCCGCGCGCCGCCAACCATATAGCTGGCGAACTCGAACAGCATGTCGGGGGCTAAGCCAAGCGCGTAGTCGTTCAAAAGCGCGTCGCGGAATGTCTTGCCGCCGACGGGAAAATCCGCCGGGGCCTTCATGGCGGCGAGGACGCTATCAACGAGCTCCGGATCGTTTGACGGCATCAGTCCGATGCTGTCGCCCGGCTCATAGGCAAGACCTGTAGCACTCAAATCAAAAACGATGTGGCGTGTGTCTTTTTCCGAACCATCGGCATTCAAGCGCCGCGACGATTTGAAAATCGCGGTCAACGGCTTCTCGCGGCAATAGCCGGGTGCTCCGGCGGGCGGGGTGTTAAGTTCTTGCGCCTGTTCCGTTGGCGCAACTGAAACAGCGGTCGCAGTCGGAGCGGCCTCGATCAACGTCTTCAGCATGCGCGACGTGTCTTTGCCGCCGGGCACACAGAGGTTGGTGCGCTGCTCTTCGCCGCTTGCAAGTTTGTCGGCGTAGGACTCGCAGAGATATCCGCACTGACCGCAGTCCTGCTGCGCCATCGCCGCAAAAAGTTTGCGGCGTTGCGGACGGTTTTCCGCTAGCGTCATGCGCTCGGCTATCGTCATTGCCGGATCGTGCCAAGGCGCGTCATCGCCTACGCCACCAAGGGCTTTGGCGGCCACATCCGGTACGCCGTTGACCGCGACGATTCCCGGCTGATGATCGAGCGACATGAGGCCAGCAAAAAAGCCGTTCAACCACGACCGCTGTTCGATAGAAAACGGCGCCGTTTCCGGGATCAACGGCACCGGCTTTGGAGCCGGCTCATGAATTGTCATTCGACGGTCTCCTCTGCTGCAACCATTTTGAGGATGGTCTGGCAATCATTGCGGCGGGCGAACATCGCAAACGTCTCGGATGGGTTCGTGCGATGCGCGGTATAGGATTTGAGCAAGCGTAAGATGAGCAGCGGGCAGTCGGTGTCGCGGACACCAGAGAAGAGCTCGCGCGCGATGGCCGCGTCAGGGCCAAAGCCGCCGCCGATGTGAACGTGAAAGCCGTCAACGCTATCTTCTGAATCCGGCGCGACGGGCACGCGGCAGGCAATCAAGCCGATGTCGCCGATGTAGTGTTGAGCGCACGAATGTTGACAGCCGGTCAAATGGATATTGACGGGACTATCAAGTGCCAAGCGCGGTTCAACATAGGCAGCGATGGCTTCGGCCGTACCTTTGGTATTGGCGGCAGCGAACTTGCAGTTCGGCGCGCCCGTGCAGGCGACAAGCCCGGCGCGCACGCTGGATGCTTTCGACGTTAAGCCGATGGCATTGAGGCGCGCTTCAATTTCGCCCGCATTGGCGGCATCGACGCCGGAGATCAGCAAGTTCTGCCAGACCGTCAGGCGGATATCGCCGTCGGCCAGATCCTGCGCAATCGCCGCGAGCGCACGCATCTGATCGCTGGTGATTTTGCCAACTGGCAGCACAACACCCACCCAGACTTTGCCCGGCTGCTTTTGCGGATGAATACCGGCATGCGCCAAACGGTCTTGTGCGTTCGCAGGCGAAACATCAGCTTCTGCAAAGCGCTGCAACGGCCGCCCGAGCCGCGATTCGACTTCTGTCAGAAACGTATCGAAGCCCCAGCTGTCGAGGACGTATTTGAGGCGCGCTTTCTTGCGGTCCGTCCTGTCGCCGTGATCGATGTAGACGCGGATGATGGCGTCCGCGACCATCGTCGCGTCTTCCGGCTTGACGAACACGCCGGTTGGCCGCGCGAAATCTTTGTGACCCGTGATGCCGCCGAGGCCCAGCCGGAACCAAATTGCAGACTCGGTCCCGCCAGCACGCCGGCCTCCGTCCCCCACGGTCACCGCCGTGAAAGAAATATCGTTGGTGTCTTCCAGCGTCGGGATCGCACCGCCGCCCTCGAAGGCGACATTGAACTTGCGCGGCAGCCCATACAACGTCCGGGTATTTAAGATGTGATGATGCCACTGGCGCGCGTAGGGCCGCGTGTCGAGTAGCTCCTGCGGGTCGATACCGGCTGTTGCCGAGCCCGTGACGTTGCGGATGTTGTCAGCGCCCGATCCTTTCGGCGTGAGACCGATTCCAGCCAAGTCCTCGACCAGTGCCGGTCCGTGCTCGGCTTTGATCTCGCGGATTTGCAAATTGGCGCGCGTGGTGACGTGACTGAAGCCGCCGCCATAGCGGTCAGCGAAACCGGCGACGGCTGCGAATTGCCAGTGTGAGAGGATGCCATTGGGAATACGCAGCCGGCACATAAAAGAGTCTTGCGCAGGGGCGACGTAGAACAATCCATGATAGCGCCAGCGGAAATTATCGACGCCCTTGGGAAATTGCCCCGCCTCGGCTTCGCCTTTCAATCGCGCATAGGCGTCAAGCGGACTGTCGTCACGCTTGGCTTTTTCTTCGTTGGAGAGTTTCTTGCCCGTTGCTTCCGTCCGGGCCATTGCTTTGAGATGGACGGCGTCGGGTCCA
>JAYUCQ010000006.1:0-2755 GCA_043740265.1 Hyphomicrobium sp. | reverse complement strand
AGGGCCGGGCTGTGTGGCACTCGATGTCCCAAGACGCTAAAGCCCTGCTGGCGCCTGGCCGCTATACGGTGCGCCTCGAAGTCCGCGACAGACAAACGGAAGCGGCGTTTGAGGTTCATTCAGGTGAACGTAAGGTTGTAGAGGTTGGTCCTAAATAGCAGCACGGGCTTCTAAACCGGCACGTGCGCTCGGGTTGCCAGATTTCGAACATGCTGCCGCGCCAGAGTTGGCCTGCAGACAAGAGCCTGCGAACTGAGGTACAAATCCTGCGCTCATGAAAAGCGACTCACCACGTCTGAACTCCCGGCGCCTAGCTGTTCCACTGGCTCGTCAGTTGACTGGCCAGATGGCTTGGATGTCAGCCTCCCTCGCTGTAGCCGGGATGTTCGTGCCGGCGATGCTGACGGCCCAACGCGCACAGGCAGAAACGCCGCCGCCTCCTGCAGGCTGGAACACGGACGTCGAAGTCAAAAAAACGCCGGCCCAACCCGCCGCCGCTAAACCCTCCAACACCACCGTCATCGAACGCAGCGGCGAAGGAAAGTCAGGCGCCCCCGCAGGCGGCGGACAATTGCATTTGATGGCGCTGCTCACGGCCGATGGCCAGCAGATCGATCAGGGCCTTATCTGGCGTATCTTTCAAGGCTCCAATGATCCGTCACTGAAAGCCAAACTCATTGCCGAAAATCGTGAAGCCAGCCCGACGCTGAAGTTGCCGCCGGGAGACTATACCGTCAACGCGTCGTTCGGCCGTGCCCACATTACCCGCAAAGTTTCTGTTAAAGCCAACCTGCCTGCCAACGAACAATTCGTCCTCAATGCTGGCGGTCTGCGCGTCAACGCACTCGTTGATGGCAAGCCCGCGCCGGCCGGAATGGTCAGCTACGCAATTTTTTCCGACGACCGTGATCAGTCGTCCAGCCGGACGGCAGTCATGTCAGGCGCAAAGCCCAACCTGATCATGCGTCTCAACGCCGGTATTTACCGCATCGTCTCGACGTACGGCGACGCCAACGCCCACGTTGAAACCGATGTAACGGTTGAAGCCGGCAAGCTGACAGAAGCCAGCGTCACACATTCCGCCGGCAAAGCCATGTTCCGCCTCGTCACCCACGCTGGCGGCGAAGCCTTGCCGGATACGCATTGGAGCGTTATTGCCGCCAACGGCGATGTCGTAAAAGAGAGTGTCGGCGCATTGCCAACGCACATTCTGGCGCCTGGCAGCTATTCGGTGACGGCTAAATCCGGCGGCCAGATTTACAAGCAAACATTCGCAATCAAAGCCGGTGAAACCGGGACGGTTGAAGTTTTAAAAGACGGCGGGCAAGCCGCACCCGAGGCTGCAACCGAGCCTGAGGCGATTACGCCATCCCTCGAAATCAAAAGTCCGTAAGCACCCAATCGGTCGGGCAACCGTTGTCGCGCATGCGTTTATCAACGCCTGCCTGCGCAGTCCGGTCACCAGCTTCGTGCAGGGCCATCCGCGCCATTTGCCATTGCTCGCACGCGCCCGTCAGATCACCAGCGGCATAGGCTGCCTCGGCCAGTTCCAAACGCGCTTTGGCGTGGGCTGCGTGGGGCCCGTGCTGGGCGGCAAGCCCCGCCGCTGACCGCAGCGCCGAAAGTCTGGCTGTTTCATCGCCCGCGTCGCGATGCTGCTGCGCCAGATCGAGATAAAGCGGCGCTAAAGCTGATTTTGGTGCAGACACTTTTGCTTCGCTCAACCGCCGTTGCAGCGCATCGATAACGCTCGGGGTGGCGGCGTTGTGATCTGGAGCGGGAATGGTCTGCGATTCAGTTGGGGGCCGGGTCGCACCGGCGGCTTGCGGCGGCAGAACGCCGGCCGGCGTCGACAGCAGGGCGGCTGCACCCGTGTCGCATGCCTTTGAAATTCCAGAGGCGGATTTTTTCTTGGCTTTCGCCTGTGATCTGAATACGGCCATGAGTGTCAGCAACACCAGCACTGGTAGGGCCAAAGCCGCATACCGGATGAACCGTTCCAAGCCATCAAGATCGAACACGCCTGAGAGTTGTGACATGCAGACCCAATGGTAATTGATGCCTGTGACTGTAACTGTGATGACCGTGCCATCCCGCCAGCAATCTAGCGCAGCGGGGCCGAATACATAAGGCCACCTTTGGTCCAGATGTTGTTCAATCCACGGTCTAGTTTTATGGCTGATCCCGCGCCCAGCGTCCGGTCAAAGATTTCTGCATAGCTGCCGACTTGCTTGACAATCTGGTAGGCCCAGTCGCGGGCTAGCCCCAAGGGAGCGCCAAGATCGGCTTCAAGCCCCAGGAAACGGCGGACATCCAGTAATGTTGAGGACTTCATTGTATCGACGTTAGAACTGGTGAGCCCCAACTCTTCCGCGGCAATCAGCGCCATATAGCTCCATCGAACGACAGAGAACCATTGTTCGTCACCCTGTCTAATCGCTGGGCCAAGCGGCTCTTTGTTGACGATCTCCGGCAAGAGAAGGTGGTCAGCTGGCATTGCAAAACGCGACCGCTCGGCGGCCAACAAAGAAATGTCGCCCGTCAAAACGGTGCACCCGCCGGCGGCATAGGTCTGCACCAAGTGATCCCACTTTTCGGACATCACCAGCTGAATGCGCATTTTGCGTTGACCAAAGAAGTCGTTGACGTTGCGCTCGCCACTCGAACCCGGCAAGACGCATACCGACGCGCCGGAAAGCTCTAGCACACTGGAAATGGCATGACTGCGCGGCACCAGAAACCCTTGGCCGTCGTA
>JAYUCQ010000005.1:0-2756 GCA_043740265.1 Hyphomicrobium sp. | reverse complement strand
GTGTGCCAGCACCAGCGGGAACCATGCGAACATAATCGAAGCCGATCTCGAGTTTGTTCAACGCGGCCTTGTCTGCGATCTCGTCAATTGGCCGGGTCGAGGCAATGGCGTAGTAACTGGGGAACGAAGCAAACCGCATAGCGTGGGTATTGATCCACAAGCCGAAGAGGTTTGATTTTTTGCGCACGATCTGCGGTACGGGCGTGCCTTCAACTACGACGACGACATCGTAAGTGCCAGCTTCGGCGCTCGGCTGGTTGGAATTCTCAACCGTGCCAAAAATCAGAATCTCTGTTCCCGTGAAGCTCGAGGTGATAGCGACGCTGCGGGTGGAAACGTCGGCCTCTACCGTTTCCTTAAATGTTTCGGCATGTGCGGCTTGCGCCACGAGGACGCTCATGAGAAAAGCGAAAAGAGCTGGGCAGCCATGGCGCGAATGTCTCATCACTTCGGCCCCAGCGCGCCGAACGAGAATAATTCCGGCGGCGTCGCGACAAGGTCGAAGGCGATGCGCAGACACACAATCAAGACGAGACCGGCAAGCATGATGCGCAGCTCCTCGCCTTTCAGCTTTTCACCCGCGAGCGCTCCAAATTGTGCCCCGATAACCCCGCCGGCCATCAAGATCATGGCCAGCACCACGTCGACGCTCTTGTTCTGCAAAGCGTGCAGAATAGTTGAGAACGCGGCGACGAAGACGATCTGGAATAGCGATGTTCCGATGACGACAGCGGTCGACATCCGCAGCAGATAGATCATCGCAGGGATAATGACGAAGCCGCCGCCGATGCCCATGATCGCGGCCAAAAACCCGACGAACATTCCGATCATCGCCGGCGGAATGGCGCTGATGTAAAGCTTGGACCGGTGGAAACGCATTTTCAGCGGCAAGCCATCAACCCAGCTGTGCTGACCCGATTTACGCAAACCCGTTGAACGCCCCGCCGCGATTTTGCGCCGCGCGCTTAGGCTCTCGACCATCATCAATGAGCCGATGACACCCAGAAATGTCACGTAGGTGAGCGAGATCGCGAGATCGAACATCCCGGCCTTGCGTAACAGCCGGACGGATTCCACCCCGATTGCGCTGCCAGCGCATCCGCCCAACAGCAGCACCAATCCCATTTTCACGTCGACATTGTTGCGCCGGTATTGGGCCACGGCGCCCGAAACGGAGGTCGCCACGACGTGTGCCGTGCCGGTGCCGACCGCGACGAACGGCGGGATGCCGAGAAAAATCAACAAAGGTGTGAGCAGGAAACCGCCGCCGATGCCAAACATGCCAGATAGGAACCCGACCGCTGCGCCAAGCCCCAAATAGATGAGGACGTTCACAGACATTTCCGCGATCGGCAAATAGACGTGCATCAATGGCCCGCTGGCGAAGTGGTAAGGCCGGTTGGGGATCAGGTCCCACCGGTTTCCTATCCGACACCAACTCGAAGCCGATCACAAGGTGCTTAGCATTCGATCATAGGTGCATACCACCCTGCCAAAAGCAAAGCGGGCCTGCCAAAAGCAAAGCGGGCCATCTGGGGGAGATGGCCCGCTTGCGGGGGGGAGGAATTAGTATGACGCGATAGAAATCAGCCGTTGACACCGTTGGCTGGATTTTTCTTCCAAGCCTCGCCTGCGGTTCTAGCGTCGTTGGCGAGTGCTTCGGCCGATTTTGGCTTGAACGTCGCGATCAGGTTTTCAGCGGACGCCAGGTCGTCAGCCGAGAGTTTGCCCTTCAGCAGGTCGCGGCGATGGGTCGCTTCTTTGTCGCCAGACTTTGCCGCCAGCGACAACCACTTGTAGGCAACCTTCAGGTCTTGCGTCACGCCTAGGCCGTTCTCATGCAACACCGCCAAGTTGAACTGGCTGTCTGATAGACCGCGTTCGGCGGCCTCGGTGAACCAATGCGAAGCGGTCGCGTAGTCGGGCGTTCCTTTGGTCTGATTGGCGCTCAGAACGGCCAGATTATGCATGGCTTTGATGTTACCCTGATCTGCGGCGCGCTTGTACCAATCTTCCGCACGCGCCAGATCTGGCTTCATACCCAAGCCGCGTTCATAGAGTGTGCCCAGACGATATTGTGCTTGCACGAAGCCGCGCGCGGCAGAGCGCTGATACCACTTGGCGGCATCCTTGAAACTTTGATCGGTGCCTTTGCCTTCAGCGAGCCTGGCGCCAACTTCAAATTCAGCTGATGGGTCGCCATTGGCTGCCGCCATGCGCAGCGATAGAGGTCCAACGCTTGCTGGTGGCAGGTCGAGAGCGGTGTTGGCCATACCGTTTTTGACACCGGTCGCGGCACCCGCGCTTGGCATCAAAGCGCCGTCCTTGCTCATGTCGATCGCGGCGGGAATGGCCTGGTTGGCCGCAGCCTGGCCGAGCTTACCTGACATATTGGCCATCGCCTGGCTGCGGTTGGCACGCTGAAGATCGGCTGCACTAAACGGGCGCTCCGCATCGACCGAAACGCCGGAGAACGGAACGGTCGTCATGCCAACGGTAATGTCTGACTGCGGGTCGATTTCGCCGTGCGTGGCATTGTCTGCGGGCGCGGCAGCGGGTGTTCCATCAGGATTGGTTTCCGGCGCGGCACCCGGTGCATTGGTTTCAGCGGCTGTAGCGGATGCTTTTTTATCGCCTTTGGTCGTCTTAAGCGAACCTTGCTCGGCCGCCGGAGCCGGGATTGGCTTCAACGCCGAGGCGGTCTGCGAGCTGGATGGCCAGAGCACATAAGCGCCGCCGAGCAACACAGCTGCAAT
>JAYUCQ010000004.1:0-2757 GCA_043740265.1 Hyphomicrobium sp. | reverse complement strand
GCGATATCGTCAACTGGGATTTTCTGCCGTCGAACGCGATCAATGACATCTCAGTCGTCGCCAACAATCCGGTGTTTGGTTTGAACGCCATTGGCGGCGCGATCTCGATCGCGATGAAAGATGGGTTCAACTACCAGGGCTCTGAAGTCGACGTCCGCTTTGGATCGTTTGGCCGCGAGCAGGGCTCATTCCAAACCGGCCAGCGCAGCGGCGCTGTTGCAGCTTACCTCGCGGTCGAAGGTGCGCTTGACGATGGCTGGCGCGACAATTCAGAATCGCGCATCCGCCGCATGTACGCCGACCTCGGCTACAAAACCGAAGACGTAGAGTTCCATGTCAACTTCACAGCTGCGAAAAATTTTGTCGGCGCGGTAACGGCCGCCCCTGTCGAACTGCTGGCGCTTGACTACGCCCGCACGTTTACATCGCCGCAGACCACGAACAACGATGTCAAGATGGTCTCTGTCAACGGCACGGTATCGGTCACCGATACGCTGAAATTATCCAGTATCGCCTATCACCGCACGTTTAAGCAAAACCGCATTGACGCTAACTTGCTCGACGCTGCCGACTGCGGCGGCGCAGACGCAGGTACGTTGTGCTTCGAAGGCGAGCAAGCCACAGGCACGGGTACGGGCGTTAATCCAGACGGCACAATTCCATCCAATCTCGCCGGTGTCTACGGTTCAATCGACAACACGTCGCAAAACGCACAGGGCTATGGCTTCGCGTTTCAAGGCGTCGAAAAGTCGAAGTTATTCGGCCTCGGCAATCAGTTCCTCGCCGGCGCAAGCTATGACCACGGCGATGTAAATTATGGCGCGAAAAGCGCGCTCGGCGTTGTTGTCCCCGGCTTCGTTATCAATCCACTTGGCATCGACATCACCGGGCCCGCCGATTTTTCTCCGCGCAGTCTGACGACGACGAACGACTACTACGGCCTCTATTTCTCCGACACGCTTGACGTCACCGATCAACTCGCGGTGACCGTCGGCGGCCGCTATAACGTGGCGCAATTGTCAATCCGCGATCTGACGGGCAATGATCCGTTCCTCAACGCGGACAGCACGTTCAGCCGCTTCAATCCCATGGCCGGCGCGACTTACGCTTTTTCGCCCAGCCTGTCGCTCTACGGCAGCTATTCGGAAGCCAACCGCGCGCCGACACCAGCTGAACTCGCCTGCGCTGACCCGAACAATCCTTGCCTCATCGAAAGCTTCCTCACCGCCGATCCGCCTTTGAAGCAGGTCGTCACGCGCACCGAGGAAATCGGCCTCAGAGGCGAAGAGACATCGTGGAGCGGCAAAGAGCGCTTCGAGTGGAGCGCTGGGTTGTTCCACGCTTTGAACAGCGACGACATCATTTCGATTGCTGCACCGGCGTCCGGGCGCGGCTTCTTCCAGAACGCCGGCGAAACGTTGCGCCAAGGCATCGAGGCGAGCGTCAGCTACCGGTCGGATCGCATCTTCATGTACGCGAACTACAATTATGTCGATGCAACGTTCAATACGGCGCTCGCCGAGCTACCCTCGCCAAATTCACCGAGCCCAAATGCGTTTGATTGCACGGGCAGTGATCCGCTTGATCCAGTTTCGTGTGTCTCCGTCGAGAAAGGTGACAGGCTGCCCGGTATCGCCGCCCACAAATTTAAGGCTGGGTTCGACTACTGGATTACGCCGCAGTGGAAGTTTGGTGCCGATATGATTGCAGCCAGCAATCAGGTTTTCGAAGGCGACCAGGGCAATGACAACAAGCGGCTCGGCGGCTACGCCAAGTTCAACCTGCACTCGTCGTATGACATCACCGAAAAAATCCAGGTTTATGGCTTGATCGATAACCTGTTCGACACGCGCTACGGCTTGTTCGGGAACTATTTCGATACGGCTGGCGCAAGCACAGCGTCGCTCGGAACAATTAATTTTACTGATGCTCGCACAATCGTACCCGGCGCACCCTTCGCCATATACGGCGGTGTCAAGCTGAAGTTCTAAGACCTGAGCTGCGCCGGGAGAAAGTGGGCGGAGACAAATTCGGGTTGGGCGATTTCGGTGCCGGCCTGCTCGAGCCGCGTGATCTCTGACAATGCGCTGCGAACGGCAACGGCCAGGCGATGCAGCTCCGGCGCTTGGCTGAGGTCACTCTCTATATAAAGGAGCGTATCGCGCACCGATGCCAGGTCGATCGAGACGGCGCGGCGCGGACGGTTGAAGACTTCAAACACGGCGATACCTCAAACGCGAACCAAAACATTAAGACTTTATCAATCTTTGTCTTTTCTCGCAAAATTTGCGCCAGTCTGCAAGTTCAAGCGCTTTGAGGTATGAGCGTTTCAAATTGACACGCCGCTGCTGAGAATTGCAGACATATAGAGCAATAATCTCCAACCTTATTTTACCTCTTTTAGGCACACTCCGTGGCTGGTGTGGGGTGTGGAGTAGCGTTGTGTCTAAAGCGCCGGGGATACTTATTATCGTCGAAAACCTGACGGTTCCGCTGGATCGTCGCGTTTGGCAGGAAGCCCGTACGCTGAAGGAGGCGGGCTATACCGTCTCCGTTGTCTGCCCCAAAGGCGGCAAGTACACCGCGCCGTATGAAGTCCTCGAAGGCATTCACGTTTTCCGCCACCCGCTGCCCTATGAAGCCGACGGTGCCCTTGGCTACGCGCTCGAATATTCCTGGGCGCTCGCCTGGGAATTTGCTCTCTCTGTGAAGGCCTATTTCAAAGTCGGCTTCGATGCCGTGCAGGCGTGCAACCCG
>JAYUCQ010000003.1:0-2764 GCA_043740265.1 Hyphomicrobium sp. | reverse complement strand
GGTTTGCTGCTGCCATTCAAACTGGGGGTCCGGCCGGGGGCCGCATCAGTTCCGGTGTGGATTGGGCCGGTGCAATGCCTTCCCGCATCACCTTGTGGCGCAGCGGGGCCACAGTTTTGAGCGCGAACAAGCCCAAGCCGCGCAGGAGGTGTACCGGCGTATAGGGCGATAGCAGCGAGCGACTGAGGAGATCAATTGTCCAGACGCGAGAGGTGACGTCACCATGCCGCGCTGCGTGATAGCGAGCCATAACCTCGGGTGAGCCGATATCCGCGCCAGCGTCGCGCGCACTGGCGGCAATGTCTGCGAGGGTCGCCGCGTCCCTAAAGCTGAGATTGAGACCCTGCGCACCGATGGGTGGCATAACGTGGGCGGCTTCGCCAATCAGGGCGACGCGGTTTTGCGCCAGCGGCTCGGCGGTTTGGCCGGACAACGGGAACATGCGTCGCGGCGCGTTGAGCGACAGCGTGCCAAGCAGGCCAGCAAGATGGCGGCTGAGTTCCTTTGTAAAATCTGCGTCACTGAGTTGGCTGAGCCTTTGGGCTTCGCCGATGGTTTCGACCCACACGAGGTTCGACGTATTGCCAGGACCAGGGACGACTGTCAGCGGGCCGCTGCGGCGATGGAATTCCGTCGAAACGCCGCGGTGCGCACGCGTATGACTAAACGAGCAGACAATGGCAGCCTGATCATAACGCCACGTCCGCGTCGAAAATCCGGCGGCAACGCGGCTCGGCGACGTGCGTCCGTCTGCGGCGGCGACGAGCGAAGCGTCGAGCAGAAGCCCATCAGCAGTTGTCAGCGTCACGCCTTCCGCTGAAATTTCAAATGCCGTAACGGCGGGCGTAACGATGCGTGTCAGGCGTTGCGCGGCTAAGGTTTCAAGCGCTGCCGTTATCGCGGCATTCGGCACATTGTAGCCGAAAGCCGGCTGACCAATTTCAGCGGCACGGAACGTCACTTCTGGCGCGCTGAACAACGCGCCCGTCGCATCGACGAGGCGGATGGCCGCGAGCGGTTCTGTCGATGGCGCAATTGAAGACCAGGCACCGAGGCGCTTCAGAAAGTCGACGGAACCCTGAAACAGAGCGGCGCTGCGGCCGTCGCGCGGATTCGAAGCCGGTCCGGCAAGCGCAACTTTAAAGCCTAGCTCGGACAGGGCCAGCCCAGAGACCAGCCCGGCCGGTCCGGCACCCACAACAACGGCATCAAACGCTTCACGGCTCATAGGGTTGGCTCCAAGTTGTTGCGAGTAAAGCACAGTTTGGGGCAAGACTTCAAAGTGTTACCCGAATGTCACGGCATTTTTAGGCTGTTGTCACGGAACTGAAAAATACTCTCATTAAGCAGTGGTTAAGCAGGGGGCTGAGTCTAGCGGATTGGGATCTGCTACGGCGTCAGGCTCGGGGTGGTTTTGAGTACGGAAACGGGCGCTGCCAAACACTGTTTTGGAGGTGCACCATGCATAGAGGGGCTCCGATGACATCGGTATTGAATTCACGAGTTGCAAAGCGTGCGGTAATGGCGACACTGGGCTTGTTTGCTGGCGGCGTTGTGTCTGCCAACGCGGCTGATCTCGGCGGCAACTGCTGCGCCGATCTCGAAGAGCGCATTGCAGAACTCGAAGCGACGACTGCCCGCAAAGGCAACCGGAAGGTCAGCTTGACGATTTCGGGCTGGGTGAACGAGGGCATCTTTTTCTGGGATGATGGCTCGGCGCGCGACACCTACATCGGCACAAACTCGCTCGAACAATCGCGGTTTAAGTTCGTCGGCGAAGCCAAGATCGTCGATGGCTGGTCGGCCGGCTATACGCTCGAAATCGGTATCAATACACATCCGTCCAACCAGTGGTCACAAGCGAATATCAATAGCACCAGTACGAACCCCACCAATCAGAACAACAGCTTGGTTGTCCGCAAAAGCAACTGGTGGATCAAGAACAAAGACTTGGGCAAAATCACTGTCGGTTTAGATGGCTCCGCCACCTACCACTTGTTGGATGATGCTGACGGAACCGCTACGAGGAACTATTCTGACGCCGAAGCGGCTTCAGTCGCAATGGCTCAGTTTGCCCTTCGCTCCGGTGGCAAGCCGGTGAGCGGCCTCAAATGGACCGACGTAATGCGCGGCTTCAACAACTCGACACCAGGTCAAGATGGCCGTCGCGATGTCGTGCGCTACGATACGCCAGCGATCATGGGGTTTGTGGGCACAGCCGCCTGGGGTGAGGACGACCTCTGGGATGTCGCTCTATCGTACTCTGGTAAAATCGCCGATTTCAAATTGGTCGGTAAGGCCGGATACGGTGAGGGCACGGACGAAGCCAGCACGGCTTGCCACAGCGGCGGCAAACAGCTGAAGTGCGAGTGGTGGGGCGTTGCCGGCACGGTCATGCACGAGCCAACCGGCCTCTATGTTTATGCGGCCTATGGCGAGCAGCACGACAATCGTGGCACCGATCCAGGAATTGCTGCATTCACTGTGCAGGACAATGACACGATGTGGCTCGTGCAAGGTGGCATCGAACAGAAATTCATTCCGCTCGGCAAAACGACACTCTTTGGCGAATATCGTCAGGATGACGCCGGATCAAACGTCAGCAAGAAAGTTCGCGAGAGCAACCTCGACTTCTGGGCGGTTGGTGTCGTTCAAAACATCGACGCTGCCGCGATGGATCTCTATCTGATTTACCGCAATGCGAGCGGCGATACGACGAACTCTGCCGGCATCAAGACTGAGCTGGATGATTTCGACATGGTCC
>JAYUCQ010000002.1:0-6761 GCA_043740265.1 Hyphomicrobium sp. | reverse complement strand
CTACGACTTTGGTCGCGAGTTTCCGCTTGTGCCTCAGCCGGGCGGCGCTGACAAGAGCGTTGCGGCGGCGATGCTGCCGCCCACCGTCCGGGGCACCCCGAAACGCTTTTTTCACCATAACGGGCTCAGTGTCGGGGCTTCGGCCAGTCTTGCGCCGTCTCAAAAGGAAAAGGCCATGCGAGCCCCGCCCATGCGCTTCCTCGTCTTAGGCTTCGGTCTGCTGGCCTGCGTCAAGGTCTGGACCCAGGACCGGATGGTGCGCGCGGCGATGGGCGATGCGCTGATTCAGGCTTACCAGGAGCGGGCGCAGCAGGTCTGCGGCCAAGAAACCGCAAAGGCGGAGACGGCGAAAGCGGAACCGGCAAAGCGCGAGCCGGTGAAAAGTACGGCTGCAAGCGCCAACCCTTGGCTGACGTCGACGGCGGATGAGATCACCATTGGCAGCAAGCTGACCAGTGTCATGCTGTGGGATTACAAAAACCCGATGTGGGATGTGCGCTACAAGCATCCGCACCTCGTGTTGACAGCGCACGGCGCGCACAAAATGCGCTGCAGCTACGACCTCGCCGTCGGCGTGGCGTTCGTGCAGGCGATGTAGGTTGTGCTCTAAGGACTCGCTCCAAGCGAGATTTTTGCTCTGATTCCCCTCCCCTCGACGGGGAGGGGCTAGGGGTGGGGTGAAGACCTAGGAGGGATGCTTTAGGCTGGGCGCTATGGCAAACCAAACTGCTCGCGCACTTCGAAAAAAGGAAACGATCGCCGAGAAGCGTTTGTGGAAGCAGCTACGAACATTGCGGGTGCAGGGTTACCACTTCCGCCGGCAGGCACCGATTGACGGCTTCATTGTCGACTTCGCGTGTCTCTCGCATCGCTTATTGATCGAGGTTGACGGAATTCAGCACGACACTGACGACGGATTGATAAAGGACGTGGCACGAGACGCACATTTGAAATGGCAAGGCTTCCCGGTTTTGCGATTCCGGAATGGAGACATGACGCAGAATATCGAGGGTGTGATGTTGGAAATTCTGGCGGCATTAGGTGTGCTGGTGAGGCAGGAGTGAAAACTGTGACACCTGTCTCCGTGCAGTCCCCCCACCCCTAACCCCTCCCCCCTCGATGCGAAACATCGCTGCGCGATGGTGCGGGGAGGGGGACGCAGCGGTGCGATGCCAAGACAATATCTACCGCCGTTTAGCGATCATGGCGATTTGGGTCATGAAGAGGTGGTCGAAGCGGCCGCCGGTCAAGCGCGATATCAGTTCGGTGCGCGGGCTGAAAGCGGTGACGGGGCCGAGTTCCAAGATATCGAAGCCGGCTTTTTCAGCCATCTCGGCGAAAGAGTGCGGCGTAAACCAGCGCAGATGCGTGCGGTCAAATACGCCCTGATCGGCGAGATCGAAGCGGCCCATGATCAATTCGCGGACGACGCTCCAATGCGAAATGTTAGGAGAACTTGCCAGCAACAATCCGCCCGGGCGGACGAAGCGCGCTATTTTCTTTAAGACTTCGCCGGGCTCAACCAGGTGCTCGAGCACTTCGGAAAAGATGACGGCGTCGAAACATGCCGGCTGCCAGTCGAAGTCGAGGGTTTCGACATTGCCGGTGATGACGTCGCTCAAAACTTCGCGAGCTTCGGCAGCGGCGGCTTCAAAGAGTTCGACGCCGACATAGCGGCCACAGCAGCCTTCACTGAGGGCAAGGGCGCCGGTGGCGCCGGTGCCGCATCCGATTTCGAGGATTTGAGCGGTGGGATCATGCGGCAGGCGATCGACAAAGTCGGCGCGCGCGTTTGAGAAGTAGCTGGCCGGCTTTACGGCATAGAAGCCGCTAAAATTCCCTACGGCTTCGACGGTTGTACGCGACACTTCAAACCCCCAACGCTTAACCCTTCCATGTTCAATACACCGCAAGATTAAAGACCAGACTAATGCGGTGCGCGATTAGGGTTGCGAACGGCACAAGACTTTTACGCGAGTTCTTAACGGGATGTTTACCCTGTACGGCGATCAATACCCTTGGAAGCGCTCTCAGTTTGATGGGCGCAGTATTGCGTAGTGTGTTCGAGCCATGGTTCAGCGTTCGCTGCTCGATGCCTTCATGCGTTATGGGTGTGTGCGTTTGCTTGCGGCAACCGTTATTGCAGCTGCGCTCGCCGCTGGATGCGCTGATCCAAGCCTTATGAGCGGCCCGCAATTTGCGTCACATGGCGGCAAAGTATCCGGCCAGCGGATTTATCACCTCGGCGTCGGTGACAAACTGAAAGTCTCCGTCTTCGGCGAAGACAATCTCTCCGGTCAATTCGAGGTCAGTGCGCTCGGCCAGGTTTCATTGCCGCTGATTGGCGAAATGCCGGCCAAAGGCCTTGCAATAAACGAGTTCCGCGAAAACATCGCCCGCAAATTATCCGACGGGTATTTGAAGAACCCGAAAGTCAACGTCGAGATGACGAACTACCGGCCGATCTTCGTGCAAGGCGAAGTTAAAAACGCCGGCCAGTTCGAGTTTAAAAACGGCCTGAGCCTGCGTGACGCCGTTGCGATGGCGGGCGGGTACACATACCGCGCCAACCAGAACTATCTCTATATCGGCCGCGAAGGCGAACCCGACGTTGCGGTGAAGACGCCCGCCGACGTTCCGGTTTTGCCGGGCGACAACATCCGTATCCCTGAGAGGTTCTTCTAGGCCGGTCACAGCCGGCGGCGAAGAGCGATTGTGTACATGCGTAGCGTAACTCTCAACGGGGCATACCCTCGGCTCGCTTGGCTTACCCGCCGGCTGAACCTCGCTGTCTCGGCACTGGCGCTTGGCATGCTGATCGACGCACCGCGCGCCCACGCCATCGATACCGACACCAGCAATGCCGACGGATTGAACATCGAGACCGTGGCGACGCGGGAACGGCTGAAGGTTTGGGACAACGCCCAGCATTACGGTGCCGGAACGGTCTCGGAAATTCAACGCCGCTATGCCATGCCCGACGGCATGCGGGCCGGGAACTACGCGATCATCTCCAACGCCGGTGCGGTGGTGGTCTTTGATGACAACATCTTTGCTATCGAGTCCGACAAGCAATCCGACATCAGAAGCGAACTGACGCCATCGGTGAAGTTCAAATCTGATTTGCCGCGCCACGTGCTTGACTTCTCGCTCGACGGCAAGATCGTCAACTACGCCGAACATAGCGATCAGGACTATGCCAACTATCGCGCCACCGTCGATACGGCGCTGCATTTCGACGCCGCACATACTCTGTCAGCCAGTTTCGGGACGCTGCTCAAGCACGAGGAGCGCGACGACCCCTTGGCGCTGTTTACAGCCGCCGGACCAATCCCGGTTTTCGAACATCGCGCCGCGATTGGCATCACGCGCGATGTCGGCCGCCTTTACGGAACCATTTCGGCGGTGGCCGAGCGCCGGCAATATTCCGACGTGCAATCGATCTTTGGCGCGACCCTGGACGAGACGTCGCGCAACACAGATACGTTCAGTTCTCAGGTCAAGGCCGGCTACCGGTTTTCGCCGGGCTTCGAGTTTGTCAGCAAAATGCGCGTGCTGCAGATGGACAACCAAGGTAACGCGTTTGGTAACCGGGATGCGTGGGGCTACGAAGCCGTTGCCGGCCTGGCATTCCAGACCAATCCGCTGCTGCGCTGGCGTGTTGTTGGCGGATTTGGCGTTCGCGATTACGCCTCCGCCAAATTGGATGACATCCAGACCAGCCTTCTGGAGGCCGAGGTGCAATGGCTGCCGACCGACCGGTTGACGATCTACGGCACGCTCAACCGGCAGATTGAAGAGGCACTCGACCTCAACAGCTCAGCCGTCGTGCAGAGCAGCGTCAAAGTCCGGGCCGACTACGAGATCTACCATAACCTCGTGTTGTCGGGCGCACTCGAACTGCGCAACGACGACTTCAAGGGCACCAGCCGCCAGGACGACGTCTACACCGCCCACCTCGGTCTTGATTATTATTTCACTAAAAACTGGCTGTTCACCTTTGGGTACGATCATCAGGTTCGTGATTCGTCCGACGACACGCTCGATATGAACCGGAACCGGTACATGATCGGCGCAAAACTACGTTTTTAAGCTTAGGAATCAATGCAGCGGGCAGCGCAAGAGTTTGAGGAGCAGGAGAGTGGCGGGGGCGCGTTGAGCCTCGACCGCGCGCTGTCTGCTATCCGCAAACGCTTAAAGCTGGTAGCGGCGATGCCGGTTGTAGCGGCTATTGCCGTTGGTTGTATCGTCTCGCTGATCCCCAACCGCTACGACGCCTCGGCTATTGTCCAAATCGATCCGCGGCAGAAATCGATCACCAACATAGACAGCGTGCTTGCTGATATGAAGGGTGATCAAGCGTCGATCGAGAGCGAAGTTGAAATCGTCAGGTCGCGGCCGATCATTCTGAAGGTCATCGAAACGCTCGATCTGCGAAATGACCCGGAATTTTCCGAGACGTCCTTGAAGTCGCGGCTGTTTGCCAAGCTCGGCCTGACGTCGTCTGATCCCGCCGCGGCGCGCAACGCCCAGCGGTCGCGCGATCAAATCGCCGACATTTTGAAGGTCGATGAACCTGGAATTTCGCGCCCCGAGAAAGACGAAGTTGCCGATGCCTTTTCGCAGAGGATCAGGGTGGTCCGCGTCCGCAACACGCTGCTGATGGATATCAAGTTTACGGCAAGTGAATCTGCCAAGGCAGCGCGCATCGCCAATACGATCGCTGAGACCTACATCAAGGATCAGCTGGAGTCGAAGACCAGCGCGTCGTCGCACGCCTCAGCCCTGCTCGAAGAGAAAATCGAGGAAATGCGCAAGAAGGTTTCGGAAGCCGAGCATAAGGTCGAGTCCTGGAAAGCTGAGCACAACGTTTTTGATACCGAAGGCCAGATCCTTTCTGAAAAGCAGCTGGCACGGCAGATGGAGCAGATCGTTATCGCCCGCAACACCACGTCGGAAGCCAGGGCGAAGTTCGAGCAGGCGCAGAAACTAGCCCGTGCCGGCGATACCGGTACCGCGATCGTCGAAGTGCTCCAGAGCAATACAATCCGCCTACTTAAAGAGCAGCTGGCCAACGTCACGCGCAAAGCCGCGGAACTCAAAACAAAGTACGGCCCGAAGCATCCTGATATTCTCAAGGTCAACGCCGAGGTTGCCGATACCGAAGGCCAGATCCGGACGGAAATGGAACGGCTTATCGCCAACTTCAAAAACGAAGCCGAAGTTGCCGAGGAACGCGAGCATCAACTGATGCAGAGCCTGACGCAATTGAAGCAGCAGCAGATTGCGACCCGTGATACCGGCGTTGATCTGAAAGATCTGGAACGGGAAGCTGCAACATCGAAACAGCTCTTCGAGGCGCTGCTGTCACGCTACAAGCAAACCACTGAAACCCAGGGTTTCCAGCTCCCTGACGTGCGCATGATCGAAAAAGCCGATGCGCCGCAGTATCCGGCATCGCCGAAGCGCAAACAGCTTGTTGGTATTGCAGCCGCCGGCGGTTTGGTGCTTGGCTTGGCGATGGCCGTTCTGCTTGAACTTATGCAGCCGGGTATCAGCCGCCAGGACGATGTGCAACGCGTTTTCGATGTGGCGCACTTAGCATCGGTGCCATCCCCCAACCCCGGTGACGGAGTGCTTGCGAGCACCAAAGCCGTTCGATTGGTCGTTGCCGAACCGGCGGGGCTCTATGCCGACGCGATCCGCGGGGCACGGCGTGAATTGGATATGCGGCGGACATCGAACGCGCCGCGGATTATTCTGGTGACGTCGAGTATTGCAGGCGAAGGCGCAGAGCTCATCGCGTCCAACCTGGCTCACAATTATGCCATGACCGGCAGCCGGCCGCTGTTGATCGACGGCGATATGCGGCTTCAACTGCTCACGCGTCAGCTCGCCAATCAGCGCCAGCGCGGCCTGCTGGATCAGGTGCTGGCGGGGCAGCCACTCGAAGCCGCAATTTTGCGCGATGGCGTGACGGGATTGAATTTCTTGCCCGCGATCGGCCCCGGCCCAGCGCAGGGATCTATCCCCGAAACGCTGAATTCTCAGGCCCTCGCCGAGGCTTTGGGAGGCTTAAAGGCCAGGTTCGATACGATCATCATGGCCGTGCCGCCGCTGCTGCCGGTGATCGATGGCCGCATTCTCGCCGACCATGCCGATCAGATTGTTTTCGTTGTCGCCTGGCAGAAGACGCCAAAGCAACTCGCTAAGTCGGCGTTGAAGACGCTTGGTCTTAACAGTTCCAAGCTTGCCGGTGTGATTTTGAACGATGTGGCCCCCGAAGCCCTTAACGAAACCCGCGGCTGGCCCCGCGATCTCTTGGGTTCCGGGCAGAGCGGGACCGCGCGTTACGCCGCTTAATGCCGCCACAGATACGAATTTTAGGCGGTCTTTCGTAACTGCGTTCAATAAAAATTTAGACAGTTAGGGTAACACTTGACCGGTCAGCCGCCCCGTTCAAGGCCGGTTACGACGCGTGTCATCGTTAGTTTGGAATATGTCATGACCTCCGCAAGTCTCGCCGCAAACCCAATGCAGCCGGCAGCGCCCGTCACTGCGGCGGCTCCAATGCGGCGGCTATCGCGTCAGGTCGCGGCAGATACGGTTGCTATTGGCGATCTGACCGCTGTCGTCCTCGGCGGCTTACTTCCAGCGCTCATTTACGCCTTCATCGGCAACGTCAAGCTGGACCAGGTTCTGGTGCTGCAATCGACGCTGATTGCCGGCTTTATCACGCATCTCTGCCTGCGTTTCCGCGG
>JAYUCQ010000001.1:0-2771 GCA_043740265.1 Hyphomicrobium sp. | reverse complement strand
ACCAGCTACCTGCAACGGCGCTTGCAGATCGGCTACAATCGGGCTGCCGACTTGATCGAGCGGATGGAGCGGGAAGGCCTCGTCACCGCGGCCAACGCGGTCGGAAAGCGCGACATTCTCATCGCCGCCGGGGGTAACGCAGACGCGGCCTGAGCCTTTGGGCCTGGCCTTGCGCGGCGCACGAGGCTCACGTATGCCCTCATCTTGAGATTATCGCCGCGATGCCGTCGCAATTTTTGCTGACATACTGGGGCGCGGATAAGTGGGCCTTGGGGGCACAATGGGACGCAATATGATGACGCTTGTCTTGAAGCCGCTGGTCTTGAGGTCGCCTGTCTTGAAGTCGCCTGTCTTGAAGTTGGCGTCCCGAATGAGTGTAGCGCTGGCTTTAGCAGCTTTTGCCAGTACGGCCTTTGCAGAAGACGCAAAATCACCGGTAGCGGTGCCCTCTCCGGCGGCTGCACCGGCTCCGGCCACCGCAGCGCCAGCCGCCTCAGTTCCGGCTCCAGCTACCGCCGCCACCACGCAACCAGCCGCGACGCCTCCCGCTTCCACTCCGGCTACCGGCGCCAAACCGCCCGCCGCAGATGGCGGTTGGGTGCAGGAAGTCGCCCCGGCCAATGGCACCACAGGAATCGCACTGGACGAAAAGCAGACCGAGCTCGTCAAGATTGTTGGCGGCTACTTCGCTGATCTGAAAGGGCTTAAGGGTTCATTTTTGCAGACAGGTGCCGACAAGAAAAAGCTGAAAGGCAAGTTTTTGGTCAAGCGGCCGGGTAAGTTCCGCTTCGATTACGCTCTGCCATCGCGGCAGATTATCGTCTCCGACGGCGAATACCTGGCAATCCAAGATCTGGACCTCAACAACGAGGACCGTGTCGCGCTCGACCAGACCCCATTCCGGCTGCTGTTGCGCAAGGACGTAGATTTGCTCCGCGATGCCAAAATCATTGAAGTTCAACAGGCCGACGACCTGATTGTCCTCGGATTGCAGGACAAAAGCCCCGACACACCAGGTAAAATTAAGCTTTTCATGGCCACCAAGCCGGTGCTTGAACTGAAAGAATGGGTAACAACCGACGCCCAGGGGCTAGACACCCGGGTCGAGGTTTCGGACCTGTCAAAGACCGACGAAATTGATGCAAATTTGTTTGCAATTCAACAGCTTGGAGCGAAATCAGCGACACCAAAATAGCACTTTTCGAAGCAAATCAGAGTGTTGCGCAGACGCGGCAGGCAAGATGCAAGCGCGCGCTAAAGGTGGATAACTGATCACGTTCTCGTGATCAGTGCACGCGGCCCCTATTGAAAAGTCAAAACTTGCGCTTAACTACCTCACATGCAGGTGGCGTCACCCTGTATTCGGTAGTGCCCCCCGTCTAACCGAAGACGCCGCCTCTGGTACCGGCTTCCCTCCCGGTACCGGCGCGAAAAGCGCAAATGGCGCCCAGTTCCTCCCCCCGGAACTGGGCGCACCCTTTTCTGGGCCCCTTTAGTACTCTTTTTGGCTGTTGGTATTAGTGCAGCGGAGCGGCCGTATAGGTCTGCGAAACAGCAGCCTGGACCAGCGGATCGATGCCCATGATATCGGCTAGTGCTTGATCAACCGCCCGCAGTTCCTGCGCCAAGCGTTGTAAACGGGCCGTGATTTTTTGCGTCAAATGGTCGGCGAGCCTTGGGTCTTCTGCCATCAGAGCGTGCATTTCAGTGCGGGTCAAACGTAGCGCCTTGACCGTGCCGCGGGCGACGATTGTGGACGAATGAACGGTTTCAACCAGCATCGCCAGTTCGCCAATCATCGAGCCTTCTGCAATCGGCTCGGCGGCATCGCTATCTCCGCCGGTGATGCGAACAGCCTCACCCGACACGATGACAACGGCTGCTTCGCCAACCTGATCTTCTTCGATGATGATGTCGCCCGGCCGGTAAATGATCCTGTCGGCACGGCGGACGATTTCCGTCAACTGCAACGGCTTCAGCCCTTGAAACAAGGGCAAAAGCAAAAACGGTTTGACGAGGGCATCGATAGCCATCGGTCACAACTCCACTTCGATTGATAACCAGGAACAGGAACGCGTCGCACGCAACCAGAAAACGGAAAGGGTGCCGTACGCGAGGCGCTTGAACGTAAGCGCTAAAAAAGCAGACCCGTGACGTTACATCACCACATCAGGACCGCTGGGTCTAGGCGGGGTGTGGACACCCTGGGGAAAGGCTGGGACAACTCTAGAGGATGTACCAAGACAGTCGACGCTTCATCTCAGGGCGCCAGCTTGTAGCCGCCGCTTTCAGTAATCAAAAGCTCAGCGTTTGACGGGTCTTTCTCGATTTTCTGCCGCAACCGGTAGATATGCGTTTCCAGCGTGTGCGTTGTGACGCCGGCGTTATAACCCCACACTTCATGCAGCAGCACGTCGCGGGAAACGACCTTATCGCCAGAGCGATAGAGGTATTTGAGAATTGACGTTTCTTTTTCCGTCAGCCGGATTTTGCTGCCCGCTGAATCGACCAGCAGCTTCGACGCCGGTTTAAAGGTGTAGTGGCCGATCGCGAAAATGGCGTCTTCGCTTTGCTCATGCTGACGCAATTGCGCCCGGATGCGGGCCAGCAGCACGGCGAATTTGAACGGCTTCAAAACGTAATCGTTGGCGCCGGCATCGAGCCCGAGGATCTGGTCGGCGTCGGAGGTATTGCCGGTCAGCATCAAAATCGGCGTTTTGAACCCGCCCTTGCGCAGCAGCTTGACGGCTTCGCGTCCGTCCATATCGGGC